>JALTPW010000646.1 GCA_026999335.1 Chromatiales bacterium | reverse complement strand
TCGAGGAAACGCTCGATTTCCACCTGTTCGCTGTCGGCCAGCGTCATTTCAGTGTTGCGACTCATGGGCCAGCAGGGCCTGTTTGATGGGCAGGAATCCGCCCCGAGTGCTACCGGCAAAGCCACCCAGGCCGGACTTCGCCACCACACGGTGACAGGGCAACACCAGTGGCACGGGATTTCTGCGGCAGGCGTTACCCACCGCGCGCGCACCACTGCCGATATTCGCCGCAAGCTCACCGTAGCTCAGCGGCCGGCCAGCCGGGATCTCCCCCAAACATCGCCAGACCCGTAACTGGAATTCACTACCCTGCAAGTCCAGCGGCACCTCAAACGTCCATCCAGGATCGGCAAAGTAATTTTCGAGCTGCCTCGCCACCCGCTCCGCCAACGCCGTCCCCGGGGCGAGGCCGGGCTGCAAGGGCAGGAATTCTATACCGCTCAACCCCCGGGCAGTGGTACGAATCCCCAGCATCCATGCGCCCGGCAGCAGGGACAAGGGGATGATCGCATCAAAATTTGCGAGTCTCGACATTACCCGGTCACCCCTGCATCGGCCCATAAACCCGGGACAAAAAAACACCCGGCACAGGCCGGGCATTTTTTGGCAACAAACGGCCTCCGAACAGTATCAGAGGGTCGCACCACCTCGTCGCCGTCAGGAAACAGCGGGTTTAGAGCTTTTCCTTGATGCGCGCAGCCTTGCCCTGCAAACCACGCAGGTAATACAGCTTGGCGCGACGCACGTCGCCACGACGCTTGACCTTGATTTCACTCACCATCGGGCTGTAGGTCTGAAACACGCGCTCGACGCCTTCGCCGTGGGACATCTTGCGCACGGTGAAAGAGGAGTTGAGGCCGCGGTTGCGCTTGGCAATCACCACGCCTTCATAGGCCTGCAGGCGCTCACGGGTGCCTTCTTTGACCTTGACCTGAACGATAACCGTATCGCCCGGGCCAAACGCCGGAATTTCCTTGTTCATCTGCTCGGCTTCGAGTTCTTTAATGATATTGCTCATGATCTGCTCCACTATATTTGCGGCGGATTATACCGATTTATTCAAGTTGTGACTCAATTCTGTTTGTGCCAGTTCGTGCTCACGGATGAATTCCTGCAACAATTGTTGCTGTTCTTCATCCAGCGGTCTGCCCTGCAACAGCTCCGGGCGCCGCAGCCAGGTACGTCCCAGCGCCTGCTTGCAGCGCCAGCGGCGGATGACCGCGTGATCGCCGCTGAGCAGCACTGGTGGTACCGGTTCGCCATCGATCACCTCGGGCCGCGTGTAGTGCGGGTGATCGAGCAGGCCGTCCGTAAAGGAGTCCTGCTCGGCCGAGTCCTCATGGCCCAGCGCGCCCGGCAACAATCGTGTGACACCATCGATCAGCACCATCGCGGCCAGTTCACCGCCGCTCAACACGTAATCACCGATGGACCATTCCTGGTCGATCTCGGCCGCGATCAGGCGCTCGTCGACGCCTTCGTAACGGCTCGCCACCAGTACCATGCCCGGCAGCGCGGCCAGTTCTCGCAATCCCGCCTGATCCAGCACCCGCCCCTGCGGGGAGAGGTGGATCACCGGCGCGCCCTGCGGTGCCTGCTGTTTTGCAGCACGGATGGCGTCGCGTAGCGGCTCCACCATCATCACCATGCCGGGGCCGCCGCCGTAGGGGCGGTCGTCCACCGTGCGGTGACGGTCGCGAGTGTAGTCGCGCGGATTCCAGCGCGCCACGTCCAGCAGGCCCCGATCCACGGCACGGCCGCTGATGCCGGATTCCGTCACGGCATCCAGCATTTCCGGGAACAGGGTCACGACGTCGATGCGCATCCTAACCCCGCCTTCCGTCATTGCAGATAATCGGCCTGCCAGTCAACACGAATCACACCGCCGGCCAGATCGACCTCCTTGACGATGTGTCCGGCGACGAAGGGAATCAGCCGTTGCCGCTCGCCCTTCACCACCAGCACGTCATTGGCGCCGGTGGCCATCAGGTGATCCACCCGGCCCAGTTCGGTACCGTCCAGAGTCTCGACACGCAGGCCGACCAGGTCGGCCCAGTAATACTCGCCCTCTTCCGCCGCCGGCAGCTGCTCGCGCCGCACCGCGATCTCCTGTCCGCGCATCAGCGCGGCGGCATCGCGGTCATCACAACCGGCAAACCTGGCCACGATACCCTTGCCGTGCTCACGCGCACCGTCAAGACAGGCCTCGCGCCAGTCGGCATCAATGGCCTTTTCCGGCCGTAGATACCAGGGATCGTAGTCCAGGATGTTACTGGGGATCTCGGTGTGAGACTGGATCTTGACCCAGCCTTTCACCCCGTAGGGGGCGCCGATGCGCCCAACCGTGATCCACGCCGGGTCAGACTTGCTCATGCGCAGCCATCAGCACCGTACAACCAGGCTCAGGCAGCGGCCTTGGCGCTCTGCTTCAGCAGTTGGCTGACACGATCAGAGGCCTTGGCACCTTTGGACAGCCAGTGCTCAACACGTTCACTATCAATACGCAGCGTCTCTTCCGCGCCACGCGCCACCGGGTTGAAGAAACCCAGGCGCTCGATAAAACGACCGTCGCGCTTGTTGCGGCTGTCGGTCACGACAATGTGGTAAAAAGGACGCTTCTTGGCGCCGCTACGAGATAAACGAATGGTTACCATTACGTTTTCATTCCCCGAAAATAAGTTCATGGTTCAAAACTGCTTCAACGCAAGAATTCAAAAAGAATTAAAACAGTTGCGCGCGCAAACAACAAACCGCCGTACTCTGGACGGCGGCTCGCTAAAGGCGGCGTATTCTACGTGAAAACAGCACAGAATGAAACGCCTGCCTTGTCCAATATGAAATGAGTGTAAATATTGCCATTTTCCTTTTTCTGCCACCCGCTGGATACCCAAACAACGCATAAGCAGCGGTCAAAAAATACGTTTTTCCACGGCGGGCGTGTAGTCTCCGGCCGCTTGTCAAAGGCGGTTTGAGTCGAATAGACTCACTTTCGGCGTCAACAGACATGCCAGATCACGGCAACGGACACATCGAGTCACTCGTATGGATGCAAACACGTACCGATCCGCTCAGGGCAAGGCACGTCAGCCCATTGAAATAAACGTCATAGCGGCCACAGCCCGGGATGTCACCCAGCATTTCGAGCTTCAGAAAGAAAGCCAGCGACTGCTGACAGCGGCGCAGACTCCCGCTGAATTTCTGCAAATCCTGCGGGACAACGGCCATCACCAGGATGCGGTCAGCTTTTTGGCCCATGCATTACCGATACGCAAAGCGGTATGGTGGGCCTGTGTGTGCGCCCGGGAACACCTTGACAACTGCGGCGAACAATACCGACAGGCGCTCACCGCAGCGGAAGCCTGGGTGCGTGAACCCACGGAAGAAAACCGCCGCAAGGCGGAAAAAGCAGCCGAAGCGGGAAACTATACCACCCCTGCCAGTTGGGCCGCCGCCGCTGCGTTCTGGAGCGGAGACAACATCGCCC
>JALTPW010000645.1 GCA_026999335.1 Chromatiales bacterium | reverse complement strand
GGCGAAAATAATCTGACTATCTCGGTGTTGGAAAATATATCATTTGTCATAATATCGACCACCTTTGTTGCAATACCCTGCCCCCAGTAATTTTCTCCAAGCCAATAGCCTATTTCGGCTGAGCGGCTATTTTCATATTCACCGACAGTTGCACTTATAATGCCTATCAAATTCCCACCCACGTCAATGGCCTTTGCAATTTCTGCCTTACTACCCGTATTCACTCACCATGCCGCATCCTCCGTCGTGTAGGGCAGAGGAATGCGTGAGCTTAGATACTGAGTCACATTTTTGTTATTTAATAATTTAACGAGAACCTCAATGTCTCGTTGTTAAAAATCTCTAAGCTCTATCATATTTACGGACTCATGCAGTATATCGGTAGAATGCAAAGAGTCGCGATGTGGTCTGGTGAAAATTTCAGAAACTTCGTTTCTTCAACGCTGATGACACGCTTGGCACAGCTCCGGGTCTTTCATACGCAATGCAATCCCTTGGGCATGGGGGTCATGACAGGTGACGCAGGTCATTACGCCAGCCTGTAGAGGGAGGCCCGTCGCGGTGGCATTTGCCGGAATATCCACGACATGCTCGCCTGCGTCGATTCTTGTCTGATGGCAATCGATACACAGAGCGGATAACGGCTGGATAAGATTGCTGGCCGAGGGCGTGCCGGGCGCGTGGCAGTCCTCGCATTGTTGATGAGCTGTCGCCGCTGTTGCGCTGGCGGCAAGTAGTAGTACGAAGGCTGCTCGCGCCATTCGATATTTCCGCATCTGCTTCATGTTGCCCTTCTTGCCATTCGGGTTTGCTGAATACATTGTCCTTAATGGCCGATTGGATACCTCTTGGCCAACGGCGTCAATGGGGGATTGTTTGCTGGCAGGGGGGAAAGGCGCATTGATCCACTGTGCAGCTTCGGCCGCAAAGGAAGATAGTTTTCGCAGCTGAAGCCGCTCCTATAATTCCTGCAATAACGACCTTGTCGCATAGCGAAAAACTATCGCGGGCATGGCCCGCTCCTACGGGTTGGTTGCAGAGTATTGCTGTGCAAGCCGTGATGAGACGTTCAGGGCTTGGGCTTGCTGCGGATTGCCCAGACGACAAAGCCGATAATCAGGGCCAGGATGCCCAGCTCGATGAATGCCATCCAGATCATTTTTCTATCTCCGTTGTCTGTTTTTCATTGGCCGGGGTATCTATCAGAACAGGTCGGCGTTGATCCACAGGTGGACAGCGATGCTGGCGGCATAGCCGAGGGCGATCACCGGGGTCCATTTCAAGTGGCCGAAAAAGGTGTATTTACCGCGCGCCTGGCCCATCAGCGCCACACCGGCGGCGGAGCCGATGGACAACAGGCTGCCACCCACACCGGCGGTCAGGGTCACCAATAACCACTGGCCAGTGGACATCTCCGGCTGCATGGTGAGCACGGCGAACATCACCGGGATATTGTCGACGATGGCCGACAACACGCCCACGGCAACATTGGCGGCGGTATCGCCCCACTGCACGTACATCAGTTCCGAGGCCAGCCCCAGGTAGCCGATGAAACCCAGGCCGCCCACACACAACACCACGCCGTAAAAAAACAGCAGGGTGTCCCACTCGGCGCGTGCCACCTTATTAAAAACATCGAAGGGCACGACTTCGCCCATGCGGCTATTACCGTTACCGACGTACTCATCGATACGCGAGGTTTTTTTCAGAAAATAACCAAAGAATTGCAAATAACTCAGGCCGGTGAGCATGCCGATCACTGGCGGCAGATGCAAGAAGTTGTGGAAACCGACGGCGGTGGCGATGGTGAGCAGAAACAGACCGATGATGCGCCGCGCACCGCGCTTCATGGGCACCCTTTCATCGCTGGCGGTGGGCCGCTGGTCGGGGATGGCAAAGTGCATGATGGCGGCCGGTATCACGAAATTGACCACCGAGGGCACGAACAGGGCAAAGAAACCCCAAAACTCCACCATACCTTTCTGCCACACCATCAGGGTGGTGATATCACCAAAGGGGCTGAAGGCGCCACCGGCATTGGCGGCGACAACGATGTTGATGCAGGCGACGCTAACGAAGCGGGTATTATCACCGCCCACCGCCAGCACCACGGCGCACATCAGCAGGGCGGTGGTGAGGTTATCCGCCACCGGCGAAATAAAGAAGGCAAGGGTGCCGGTGAGCCAGAACAGCTGGCGAAAACTGAAGCCCTTGCGAATCAGCCAGGAGCGCAGGGCGTCGAAAACACGCCGTTCCTCCATGGAGTTGATATAGGTCATCGCCACCAGCAGGAACAGCATCAACTCGGCATATTCCAGCAGGTTGTGGCGCACCGCCGCCTCGGCCTCGTGGGTCATGCCGTTGTTGACGTAGACCACGGCAATCATGGCCCAGATGACGCCGGCGGCGAGGATCACCGGCTTGGACTTGCGCAGGTGGGTGAATTCCTCCGCCATCACCAGGACATAGGCCACGGCAAAAATACCGAGGGCGGCATAACCCACCCAGTGCCGGGTGAGATCCAGCCGTTCCTGGTCGCCGGTCGTCGCCCAGGCGAGACCCGGCAGACAAAGTGCAAAGACGGCCAGCAAGGCGGTGAGTATTTTGTCCAAGGCAATCGTCCTTTCCGGTGAGGGACTGCGGGTGGCGGCTACTCTGTCCGGGGCTCGCCGGTCATTGTACACCCGGCCCATGATCCCCGTAGGTGCTGACAATCATTTTTGCCAGCCGCTAAAAAACCAGATTCATCATTAGCATCATGACCACCAGAAAAAGGATTGTCATGATGCCTCCGGCCCGCATGAAATCCGGCACGCTGTAGCCCGCCGGCCCCATGATCAGGGCATTGACTTGATGGGTGGGAATCAGAAAAGAGTTTGAGGTGGCGATGGCGACGGTGAGGGCAAACACCGCCGGGTCGCCGCCTGCGCCGATGGCAATGTTCACTGCCAACGGCACCAGTAATACGGTGGCGCCGACATTGGACATCACCAGGGTAAAGAAGGTTGCTAACAGCGCCACCGCACCCTGGATTACCCACAGGGGCATGCCGCCCACCACCAACAGAGTCTGTTCGGCGATCCACTTGGCGGTGCCGGAGGTCTCCACGGCCAGACCCAGTGGAATCAGGCTGGCGAGCAGGAACACGGTCTTCCATGATACCGCCCGGTAGGCTTCCTCGATCTTGATCACACCGGAAAGAATCATACCTAACGCGCCGGTGAGCAGGGCCACGGACAGGCGCAGGTCGGTGAACAGCACCATGGCCAGGGCGATACCGAAAAACAGCAGCGCCGCACCCACCTTGTGCGGGCGTGATTCCTCGTGCGGGTACTCGGTGGTGACCACCACGAAGTCGCGGTCTTTCTCCAACCGCGCCAAGGCATCCCAGGTCGTATGTACGACCAGGGTATCACCGGCCTGCAACGGCAGATCACGGATGCCCTCGCCCTCACGCAGGGTCTTGCCGACACGGTGCAGGGCGACCATGGCGATGCC
>JALTPW010000644.1 GCA_026999335.1 Chromatiales bacterium | reverse complement strand
TTTGATGTTCATTTTGCGATTGCCGTTCAGCATGGCATCCAATACGCGGCCGAAGAGGGCGGCATCGCGGCCGAAACGCTCGGCAGAGGCGGCCGCATCATCACCACCGGCGAGGATACGGTTGGCGTTGACCGCGATACGCGGCACCAGCATCAGTTGGCGGCTGGCGATGTAGACCTGGCTGGCGCTGGCGCCCGACTCGATCATGGTGCTGACCACTTCATCCGACAGGGCCAGCAGACTGGGCATGGTGTCGTTGATGGCGCCGACGAACTCGCTCAGCATGCGGATGGTACCCTCGGCCTGCAGGATCACGTCGGCATTACTGCCGATGGTTGTCCACAGGGATTCCACTGCGGCCAGACTGTCTTCAGCGTTTGCCGGGCTGGGGGGGAGCCCGGTTTGTGGATTACCATTGCGCAGAATCTGCAGATTGCCGGCAAAATCTTCACGATTCTGTCGCAGCAGTGTAAAGGCCGCCACGTTAGTGGCGCTGGCCGATTCCACGGCGTTTTTTACAATACTCTGCGAGAGCACACGTTCCTCGCCCGACAGACTGATGTATTCCTTGTCGTAGGCAGCCTGTCTCTCGATGTAGATGAAAGAGGCCACCGCCGCCAGAAAGAACATCAACAGCAGGATGCCGATAATCATCAATCCCCTGTCAAAGGCGAATTTGGTGTTGGATGCTTGTCTCATGGGTTTCGGCTCCTAGCCCTTGATAGTTTTTGTTTGCATCAGGCCCGCCGCTTCACGGCAGCGCCTCAAAATGACAATCGCGTAATATCTGGGTAATGTAATACACTGGTTTATATCGTTCGGCACTGGCTCAGACCGCCACTTGTAGAAACTGTGGGGTTTCCGCCAGGGTTGCCATGTTGAAGACGTACCAGGTCTGATCTGACTGCAAAAAAGCCCCTTGAATATACGGTTTCACCGCCTCGTTCAGCTTCTTCACCCGAGTCACGGCCTCTTGCGGGTCGAAATGCTTGAGTCCCAAGACTTCATCCACCAGCAGACCGACGTTTAGGTTCTCTTGCTGAATCACCATGATGCGGGAATGGGTGTCCAGACTGACGGCCGACTGCCCCAGATAGCCGCGCAAATCCATCACCGGCAACAGGGTGCCGCGAATATTCGCCAGTCCCTTCACCCAGCCCAGGGTGCCCGGCACCAGGGTCAGCTTGGGATAATGAAGGATTTCATGCACCTGCGTTAGCGGCGCCACCAGGGTAATATTGCCAATGCGGAAACCGATGCCATGCCAGCGCACGCGGGCTTCGGCACGCTGCGGCAGGCCGCGCGTATTCTGCAGGCTGCGCTGCTCGATATCCCACAACAGCGCCAACGGATGTTTACGATGATTCAAGCCGGTATCCTGTCTTTACTTGCTCGTCGCCCAACAGGCACTACACTAGCCGCCCAACAAAGAATTAATGGTGGATATTAATTCCTCTTCCTGTGCCGGTTTGGTGACATAACCCTTGGCCCCCTGGCGCAGCCCCCACATTTTATCCGTCTCCTGATCCTTGGTGCTGACAATAATGATAGGGATATCGCCGGTCTCGGGATCGTTGGAAATCTGCCGTGCCGCCTGAAAACCATTCATACCCGGCATCACGACATCCATCAAAATCAGATCCGGCTTGTCGGCCTTGGCCTTCTCGACCCCATCTTCGCCATTGCTGGCGGAAACCACCGAAAACCCGTATTTTTCCAGCATCGTGGTCAACACATGCAGTTCAGTAGGTGAGTCATCGACAATCAAGATGTTTGCCATGGCATTAGATCTCCAGATATTTCCTGTATTATTTTTTGCAAAAGAATCCGCGTCGACAGGTCTACAATGCCGCTGCCAGATGCTCCCTGATGGCGTTCAGCAGCTCGTCTTTGGTAAAAGGTTTGGTCAGATAGCGATCAGAACCCACGATACGACCGCGTGCACGATCAAACAGGCCATCCTTGCTGGTCAATAAAATGACCGGAGTGTCCCGGTAAGTCGGGTTCTTCTTGATCAATGCACAGGTCTGATAGCCGTCCAGTCGTGGCATCATGATATCCACGAAGATGAGATCCGGGCTCTGGTCGGTAATCTTCGCCAGCGCCTCAAAGCCATCGGTGGCGGTCACCACCTCACATCCGGCCTTTTTCAACAGCGTCTCCGCGGTACGGCGTATGGTTTTGCTGTCATCAATGACCATCACCTTGACGCCATCAAGGCTGGCTTCCGAAGTATCGTTCGCCACCGCTACACCTCTTTTTTCAATTCCGTTTACGATCGTAATGGGTGAATACCCAACGGCGCGACACACGCCAACCCCACCATTATTATCGGGGAAGATGATTCCCTACCCGGGAAATCTCCTCCCTGCTTGTCATTCTGGGCACTATTTTTCCAGGTGAACAGCTATATCGCAGTCGTGTAGACACAGACCGGAAAGACTGATCCCGCAAACAAGGCTGCTGGATCAACAGCACCGCCCTGTGTATTTATCACATTATTCAAGTACAATCCATAAATGCCTGTCACTCAACAGTTTAATCCTTCAACAGGCCGTTCGTGCTCACTATCGGCCGGTGGACGGGATACTTAAAGGCTCCTGAATATCCTAAGCTACATCAAACGCCGAGCGCGAATCATACGCGTTTTCGAGATATATCCAAATCCAGTTAAGCCAGGAAGCCACTGACCACCATGACCAGACTCGGCGTTGTGATGGATCCCATCGATGCCATCAAGAGCACAAAAGACAGCAGCTTTGCCATGTTATTGGCGGCCCAGGGCCGTGGCTGGTCACTGCGCTACATGGAACCCGCGGATCTTTATCTGAGTGACGGCCGCACTTTTGCCCGCCAGCGACCGCTGGCGGTACGCGACGATCCCACCGACAGTTTCACCCTCGGCGAGCCCGAAGAGGGGCCGTTGGCTGCATTGGACGTGGTACTGATGCGCCAGGATCCGCCCTTCGACACCGAGTACCTCTACACCACCCATCTACTGAGTCTGGCCGAAGACGAGGGCTGTCTGCTGGTCAACCGCCCCCAGGCCCTGCGCGAGGCCAATGAAAAGCTCGCCACCGCCTGGTTTCCGCAATGTTGCGCACCCAGCCTGGTGAGCCGTGACCAGGATCGGCTGCGTACCTTCCTCGCCGCACAGGGTGACATTATCCTCAAACCGCTGGACGCCATGGGAGGCGCTTCCATCTTTCGCGTGCGAGAGACGGATCCCAATACCAACGTCATCATCGAGACCCTCACCAACCACGGCCGCCGTCTGACCATGGCGCAACGTTTCATCCCCGAGATCCGCGACGGCGACAAACGTATCCTGCTCATCGACGGCGAACCCGTGCCCTATGCCCTGGCACGGGTGCCGGCCGAGGGCGAAAATCGCGGCAATCTGGCGGTGGGCGGGCGCGGTGTGGGCGTCGCACTGAGCGAACACGACCGCTGGATCTGTGCCCAAGTGGCGCCGCGCCTGCGCAAAATGGGCCTGCTGTTCGTCGGCCTGGACGTGATTGGTAATTACCTCACCGAGGTCAACGTCACCAGCCCCACCTGCATCCGCGAACTGGACGCCCTCTACGGCCTGGACATCGCCGGCGACCTGATGGACGTGATCGCTACACGCCTTGCAGACAAGGCGCTCGCATGAAACGCTCTCTGTCCTTCACCGCTCTGCTGATGGTTGCCCTGCTCGTCGCCTGCACCCCGCGCCCGCCGGTCTATCAGGAGCAGCTGCTCACCTTCGGCACCCTGGTGGACATTACTCTGTGGAACGTGGACGAGGCCCGTGGCCGCCAGGCAGTGGCCATCCTGGCGCGTGATTTCGAGTACATGCACAATGCCTGGCATGCTTGGCATCGCGGCCCGCTGGGGCGCGTCAACCAACTGCTACCGACGGGCGAATTCTTCAGCTGCCCACCCTCCATCGTACCCCTGATCCGGCGCAGCAGCGAATTGTCCGAGGCCAGCGGCGGCCTGTTCAATCCCGCCATCGGCCAGCTCATCAGGCTATGGGGCTTCGCCAGTGATGAGGCCCCCAAGGGCCCGCCACCCACTGCGGAGGCCATCCACACCCTGCTAGCACAAAACCCGCAGATGTCCGATCTGCAGCTGGACGGTATCCAGCTGCGCAGCCGTAACCCGGCGGTGCGCCTCGACTTCGGCGCCTTCGCCAAGGGTTATGCCATCGACCAGGCCATCGAACAATTGCGTGAACGGGGTATCGACAACGCCATCGTCAATGCCGGCGGCGACTTGCGCGCCATCGGCCGCCACGGCGGACGCCCCTGGCGCATCGGTATCCGCCACCCACGCCAGCCCGGCATGCTGGCCTCGGTAGACATCGAAGGCGACGAAAGTATCTTCACTTCCGGCGATTACGAACGCTATTTCGACCATGACGGCAAACGCTATCAACACATCATCGACCCACGCAGCGGCTACCCTGCCGAGGGAATCAGCTCGGTGACCGTATTCGCCAAGCAGGCCGACGTGGCCGATGCCGCCGCTACCGCCATTACTGTGGCCGGGCCGAATCCCGCCGACTGGCTGCCGGTAGCACGCGCGCTAGGTGTAACCGGCGTGATGCTGGTGGACACGGAGGGCCGTGTGCAGATGACGCCATCACTGGACAAACGCATCTATTTTGACATCGAGCCCAGACCGGACGTTCGCTTTAGCGAGCCACTGTAAACCCATGAAGCACTGGTTAACAAAAGGCGATTGGCTGGTGCTCATCGCCACCCTGTTGTTGGTACCCAGCCTCTATGCCGCCTATTGGCACGGCAGCGGGCAGGGCCTGGAGGCCCGCGTGTGGGTGGACGGCAAGCCGTGGGCGCGCCTCGACCTGTTCCATGTCCAGCATCTCGATGTACCGGGTGTACTGGGTGTCAGTCACCTCGAAATCGGCAACGGCCAGGTGCGCTTCACCGATTCCCCCTGCCAGAACCGTCAATGCATTCACACCGGCTGGCTCAGCGAAGGCGGCGACGTCGCCGCCTGCCTGCCCAACCGTGTCAGCGTGCAGATCATGGCCGATGACCCGCGTTTTGACAGCATTAACTTCTGAGGCCACGGGCGTGAGACGGGAGGTTAGTGGGGTGAAGGTCATCGCATTTGTAGGTTGGGGTGAGGGACGAACCCCAACGATCGCGAACCTTGGGCATCGCTACGCTCAGCCCAACCTACGGACTGAGTCCCTTGCCCTTAGTCCTCAGCGCTCGCGTCCATGACGCAGACGATCCAAACCACCCGCGACGACCACCTCATCGCCTGGTTCACCGCCCTGGCGATCACCATTCATATCGCCGAAAGCGCTCTGCCCAGCCCCCTGCCGGGGGTGAAACCCGGGCTGGCCAATGTGGTCACTCTGATCGTGCTGTGTCGTTACGGCTGGCGCATGGCGGTGTGGGTGGCGCTGCTGCGGGTACTGATCGGCAGCGTACTGCTGGGCACCTTTCTTTCGCCCACTTTCTTCCTCTCTCTCAGCGGCGCGCTGGCCGGTGTTACTGCGCTGGGGCTGGGCTGGGCCGTATCACGCGCCGTGCCGGGTTGGGCATTGGGGCCATTGGGCCTTGGCCTGCTGGCCGCCCTGGCACACATGACGGGGCAATTTTGGACCGCCTATGTCCTGTTCATCCCGCATCCGGCACTGCTGCACCTGTTTCCACCGCTGATGACACTGGCGGCAGTACTGGGCATCGTCAGTGGAGTATTGACCCGCAGTGTGTTGGCGCGGTTGAATAGCGATCCGTCCGCCTCAATGGTTAAGAAGAAGTAGTCATGGCAACCCTCCGCGCAACCCGTCCCCAAGTCACCAGCACAGACCGTCTGAGTCTGACGGTGGTGCTCGCCCTGATTCTGCACGGGCTGATCATCCTTGGTGTCAGTTTCACCGGCGAAGATCGCATCAAACCACCGGAAAAACTGCCAGGCCTTGAGGTCACTCTGGTACAGAGCCGCGCCGATGAAGAGCCGGAAGATGCCGACTTTCTCGCCCAGGCCAACCAGGAGGGTGGCGGCAACAGCGAAGAGCGGGTGCGTCCCTCCACCCCCGTTGCCCCGATAGTCCCCACCGGCGAGGCCGGCGAGGTGCGTGAATTCGTACCGCAGACACAGATGCCCTCGGCACCCGAACCACACCGCCGCGAACTGCTCACCACCGATGCCTCCGAGCGCACCCTGTCTGCGGGCATCAATACCCCGCAGTTGCAGGAAAAGCCGCTCAGCACCGCACAGTTGATGTCACGCAGCAAGACAATCGCCCGCCTGTCGGCGGAGATCGACCAGAACCGTAAGGCGTTCTCCCATCGACCGAAAAAGAAATACATCTCCTCACGCACCAAGGAATACCGCTTTGCCAGCTACGAAGAAGCCTGGCGCGCCAAGGTGGAGCGCATCGGCAACCTTAATTTTCCCGACGAAGCCAAGCGTGCCAAGCTCTCCGGCCACCTGCGTCTGGCGGTGACCATCAACGCCGATGGTTCGGTGCAGGATATCCAGATCCGTCAATCCTCCGGCCACAAAGTGCTGGACGACGCCGCGGTGCGCATCGTGCGCATCGCCGCGCCCTATGCGCGCTTCCCAGAGGACATCCGCAAGGACTACGATCAGCTGGTCATCACCCGCACCTGGCAGTTCGATGCCGGCAATTATCTGTCCACCCGCTGATTTTCACCCCAGCAAGTCATGCCCCGACTTTTTCCGAGGGCCGCCGCGAGAATCGATTCTTTGTTTCTCCGTGGTTGCACCCACCGCCTCGCGTCCTTACTATGAATCCATGAGTGACAAAAACGCCTACCTCACCAATCAGTTCCTCATCGCCATGCCCAATCTCCGCGACCCCAACTTTTTTCACAGTGTGACCTACGTCTGTGAACACACTGAACAGGGCGCCATGGGCATTGTCATCAACCAGCCGGTGGAACTCAGCCTCGGCGAGCTGATGGGGCAGATGGACATGCAGGCCCACGACCCCGAACAGGCTGCCCTGCCCATTTTCCGCGGTGGCCCGGTGGAACCGGAGCGCGGCTTCGTCCTGCACAGCCCGCTGGGGCAGTGGGAGTCCAGCATGGCGGTCACTCAGCACATCGGCCTCACCACCTCCACCGACATCATTCGCGCAATGAGCGAAGGCAACAGCCCGGACGATGCACTGGTCACCCTGGGCTACGCCGGCTGGGGCGCGGGCCAACTGGAGCAGGAGATGCTCGACAACGCCTGGCTCAGCGGCCCAGCCAACCCGCTCATCATCTTCGATACCCCGGTGGAGGAACGCTGGGAGGCCGCCGCCCGCCTGGTGGGCGTGGACATCCACCAGCTCACCAGCGACGCCGGCCACGCGTGAGCGTGGTGGCAGCACGCACCTTTCTCTGTTTCGACTACGGCCTCAAACGCATCGGCGTGGCCGTGGGCCAGGAACTCACCGGCACCGCCAGTGCCCTCACCACCGTCACTGCGCGTAATGGCAAACCGGACTGGCCGACCATCACCCGCCTGTTCGAGGAATGGCGACCGGATGCCGTGGTGGTCGGTCTGCCGCTGAACATGGACGGCACGGATCACGAACTCAGCCGCCGCGCGCGGCGTTTTGGCAATCAGCTGCACGGACGGTACAATCTGCCGACCCACTTCATCGATGAACGCCTTTCCTCGTTGGAGGCCGAATCACTGCTCAAGGATGGATTACGGCAGAAAAAACATTCTAAAAAAGACGATATCGACAAACTGGCTGCCAAGGTGATCCTCGAAACCTGGCTGGCCGAATCGCCGCCACAGCCCCAGGATGCCTGAGCCCGTGACTGAACAGGATGACATCGAACAACTGATCCGACAGATGGCCGACGACCTGCGCACCAAGCTGGAAGCCGCCCGCGTACGCGATGCGCTGATGGTGGGTATTCACACCGGCGGCCTGTGGGTGGCCGAACGTCTGCATACACTGCTTAGTCTCGAACAACCCCTGGGCGAGCTGGACATTTCCTTCTACCGCGACGACTTCTCGCGCATCGGCATGAATCCACAGGTACGCCCCTCACGCCTGCCAGTGTCGGTGGCCGAACGCCACATCGTGCTGGTGGACGACATCCTGCACACCGGCCGCACCATCCGCGCAGCCATGAACGAGCTGTTCGACTACGGCCGCCCCGCCGCCATCACGTTGGCCGTGCTGGGCGAGCGCAGCGGCCGTGAGCTACCCATCCAGGCCGACGTGGTGGGCCGTCACTTCGACCTCGGCGAGCACGAACACGTCAAGCTCAGCGGCCCCGACCCCCTGCAACTGAGTATCGTGGAGGCGCCGTGAGACGACATAGCCTGCAACACGACAGCAAAGGCCGCCTGCACCACCTGCTGACCATCGAGGGCCTCAAGCGTCAGCAGATCGTCGATATCCTCGACACCGCCGAGTCCTTCATTTCCGTGGGCGACCGGCAGGTGCGCAAGGTACCGCTGCTGCGAGGCAAGACGGTGGTCAATCTGTTCTTCGAGGCCAGCACCCGCACCCTCACCACCTTCGAACTGGCCGCCAAGCGTCTCTCCGCCGACGTGCTGAAGATCAATATCAATACCTCGGCCACGGTGAAGGGCGAGAGCCTGCTGGACATGCTGCACAATCTTGAGGCCATGCAGTGCGATATGTTCGTGGTGCGTCACGCCGATAGCGGCGCCGCCCATCTCATTGCCCGCCACGTCGCGCCCCATGTCAGTGTCATCAATGCTGGCGACGGTAGCCACGCCCATCCCACCCAGGCACTGTTGGACATGTTTACCATTCGCCGCTGGAAGGGTGAATTCGCGCCGCTGACGGTGGCCATCGTCGGTGATATCAAGCACTCACGCGTAGCACGCTCGCTGATCCACGCCCTCACCACCCTGGGCATCTCCGAACTGCGCGTGGTGGCGCCCAAGACCCTGATCCCGGCGGCGGTGGAGAGCCTCGGCGTGCACGTCATTCACGACCTTGACGCAGGCCTGCGCGGTGCCGACGTGGTGATCATGCTACGCCTGCAAAAAGAGCGTATGCAGGGCGCCATGCTGCCCAGCGAAGCCGAGTATTTCAGCACTTACGGTCTCACTGAGGAAAAGCTGGCGCTGGCCAAACCCGACGCCATCGTCATGCATCCCGGCCCCATCAACCGCGGCGTGGAAATCGCTTCCCCGGTGGCCGACGGCCCACAGTCGGTGATCCTCGAACAGGTCAGCAACGGCATCGCCGTGCGCATGGCGGTGATGTCCATGACCCTGGGCCGCGCGCCGGCGGAAGGAGAGGGCGCATGAACATCAGCATCCAGCACGGCCGCCTCATCGACCCTGCCAACGGCATCGACAGCCACATCGACCTGCACATCGCCAATGGCGTTATTGCCGGCGTGGGTCAGGTGCCGGACGGTTTCAGCGCCGACAGTCACATCAATGCCAAGGACCACATCGTCTGCCCCGGCCTCATCGACCTGCACGCGCGGCTGCGCGAGCCCGGCGGAGAGTCCCGCGCCACCATCGCCACGGAAACCGCAGCGGCCGCCAGCGCTGGTATCACCACCCTGGTGTGCCCACCGGATCCTTCGCAACCCATCGATACCCCGGCTCTGGTTGATCTCATCCGCCACCGCGCCAAAC
>JALTPW010000643.1 GCA_026999335.1 Chromatiales bacterium | reverse complement strand
ATTTGTAACGTAAGGTCACGCTCTGCGCCTTGATGGTAATACCGCGCTCGCGCTCCAGATCCATGGAGTCCAGCACCTGTTCCGACATCTCACGATCCTCCAACCCACCACAGTACTGGATGAATCGGTCTGCAAGGGTCGATTTGCCGTGGTCGATATGGGCAATGATGGAGAAATTACGGATATATTCCATATCGGACATTGACGCTGCTACCTGCATTGGGGTTGAGAGGCTGTCATCAGCCAATCAATATTTCAGTTCGCCACGGAGGCTTGGAGGACACAGAGTGCAATCGTATGCCACTAGGGTCTGTTGGCATTTTTGGATTCGCAGATCCAGCCTAAAATTCTCTGTGTCCTCCGCGTCTCCGTGGCGGATGTATCGTTGCGCAAAACAACGGGCATGCAAGATGCTCGCTGCGCATTGTAGTTCATCTGGCACACGGCCGAAACAGAAACGCCCGCCCCACATAAGCGGGGCGGGCGTCAGTCGTGCGTCCATGCACGCCGTTGGCGAAATCAGTCCTCGTCGATCTTCAGGGCGAGGAACACCGGGCCGCCACGACGCTGAACCAATAGCGGTACCGATTTCCCCGCAGGTAGATTATCCACCAACTCATGGAACTGCTTGGAGTCCGTGACCTCGATATTATTGATCATCAAGATCACATCACCGCGGCGCACGCCGGCCTTGCGCGCCGGGCCAGCCAACAATTGGTTCACCAACACACCCTTTTCACTGATGCCCAAGCGCTTACGCTGCTCCGGGGTCAGGTCGGAAACGGTGATCTTGATACGGCTGGTCTTGGCGCTTTTCGGCTCGCCAGCGGCCAACTGTATCTCATCCTCGGACAACTCACCCAGCTCGACGGACAGGGTCTTGACCTCGCCATTGCGCAGGATCTCCACGCCAACCTGCTCGCCCACCGGCGTGATGCCCACCAACGGTGGCAGATCGGAAGACATAATCACCGTCTTGCCATTAAATTTGGTGATGATGTCACCCACCTTCAGTCCGGCGGACTCAGCCGGGCTGTCCGGCATTACCTTGGCCACCAGCGCGCCACGCGGCTTGTCCATACCAAAAGACTCGGCCAGTTCACGGGTCACATCCTGAATCAGCACACCCAGCCAACCGCGTGTCACACGACCGCTGTCCTTCAACTGCCCAACCACCTGCATCGCCATATCAATGGGAATGGCGAACGACAGGCCCATGAAGCCACCAGTGCGACTGTAGATTTGTGAGTTGACACCCACCACTTCACCATCCAGGTTGAACAATGGGCCGCCGGAATTACCCGGGTTGATGGCCACGTCAGTCTGAATAAAAGGCACATAGTTTTCACGCGGCAGGGCGCGACCCTTGGCGCTGACGATGCCGGCCGTCGCAGAGTGGTCAAAACCAAACGGCGTGCCGATGGCCAGTACCCATTCACCCACTTTGAGTTTTTCGGAATTGCCAATCTTCACCACCGGCAGATGCTCCGCATCAATTTTCAGCAAAGCAACATCACTGCGCTCGTCACTGCCAACCAGCGTGGCCTCCAGTTCGCGGCGGTCACTCAAGCGCACTATGATTTCCGTGGCGTCCTTGATGACGTGATGATTGGTCATCACATAACCATCGGACGAAATAATAAAACCCGAGCCCAGCGACTTGGCATCGTACTGCTCGCCACCACCATGCCCGCCCGGCCCCTGTTCACCGAAGAAATGGCGAAACAGATCACCGAAGGGGCCTTCGGGAATGCCTTCCGGCATACCATGCGGCAGGCGCGAAACCTTGGGATGTTTCAGTTTCTGGGTCGTGCTGATATTGACCACCGCAGCACCGTGTTTTTCCACCAGCTCGGTAAAATCAGGCAACGATGCCTGGGCCGTGCCGGAAAACACCAGCAATGCCAGCACCGAGATCCACGAAAACCACCGCAGGGGTTGATGTAAAGACATACTTGCTCCTAATCGAGTCACGAGAGAATAATCACTGTGTATTAAAGAAATAAACGGTATTGCATTGGCCAGGGTCATTTATGGGCTTCTCTCCAGGCGCGCTGAATATGTGCCCTCGTTACACCACATTAAACCACACATAGAATCACCGGCTGGTAACGCCGATCCCCACGCGCATAACGCCGCGCCCAGGCAAAACCCAACAACAGTCCCAGCAGACTGAAAATAATGCTCAGACCTTCGCCACTGTCGAGCATCCATTGCCGGGCGAGCATCTGCCCGAATACGCCAAAGAGGAAAAGGCTCAGCAAGGGAACCAGGTAAACCGCCATCGAACCACGCACCAACGCCGATTCATCGATACCGATCACCACGTCGTCACCCACATGCACCCGGGCCTGGTTAGGATTGGCGACCTGCACCCGGCTGCGCTTCTTCCCCAACACCTTACTCAACACCGCAGTACCGCAACCCTTGCGTGCCGCACACTGACCACAGGCCGACTGGCGCTGGGTTTCCACCCACACGCCGTCCGGCCCCGTGGCAACAACATGCGCTGTTTCTTCAATCATTGCCAGCCCCGGGGGCCTGTCGATAAACCGACTTGGCCATCATTTCCACCGTCGCCACCGGCACCTCCCCCACCACCACGATCTGATGGCCGTCCAATGCCGTGCTGTATACATTCACCGCACCCCGT
Organism: Chromatiales bacterium; assembly: GCA_026999335.1. GTDB lineage: Bacteria > Pseudomonadota > Gammaproteobacteria > SZUA-152 > SZUA-152 > DRQN01. The sequence continues at coordinate 854 of JALTPW010000643.1, read as the reverse complement.
TTAAACGGGCCATCAAAGGGCGCCGGCTCCCCGTCCAGCACCTCAATATAGACCGACACGCTGGCCAGGCCGTCGGTGATCAGCAAGTGCTCGGCCAACTGTGAACTGTCCGGCAAAAGATGACGCATTTGAGAGACGACCTTGAAACCTGCGGGCATCTCAGCGACGCGCCAAGTTTGCTCCGCTGGCAAAATTTCTTCGGTCTCGTTGCTCTCTTCGTACCAAACAAAACCATCGCTACGGGTCGAGGGCTGCAGCATGGCCGGCGGCACTTCATCGACAATGGAGATCTCCGCAAACATGGCCTGTTCGAGTATTTGCGCCGATTCGCTCAGCAGATCCGACTTGAGCAACAGGCCGCTCTCCTTGTCCAGCCACAGACGGTAGCCGTAACGGAAGGCATCGTAGGGCTGGATCAGCACGCGCCGGGTGGGATAGCCCGCTACCCGGTCTTCGCCATCCATCTGAAAACGATAGAGTACCTGCATAGCAGCAAAATCATTGGCTACCAGCTTCGACAACCAGCCACCCTTGCCCGAACGGCGCGTACTCACGGTGACGGATTTGCTATCGGGAAGATAGCAGATGACGAGATCGTTCTTGCGAATCACCTCGCGCGCATAACCGTTCAGATTGACGATGCGTTCGATCTCACCACCATCCTCGGTCGCCTGGTGCGCCAGGCTCATGGACTGTACATCGCCACTCTGCATGAACACCAGAGTGCCGTAATAATTCAGGTTTTGCAGTGCATCCTGCATCCGACTGAGGGATTTGAGCAGGTCATCCCCGGCCAGTACGGCGCCAAAGGGAAGGTAAATAAAGAGAAGAAACAGACTCCGTTTCACCGCTGC
>JALTPW010000642.1 GCA_026999335.1 Chromatiales bacterium | reverse complement strand
GGAATGAAGGTGCCCTTGAGCTGGTCGAAACGGTTGATGAGCTGGTCGGCGACATCCACCGCATTGACGCCCGGCTTTTTGGCGATGGCGATGGTCACGGCGGGAAATTCACCCTGTACAGAAATACCCTTGGTGGTGGCCGCCGGACCGGTGCCGAACCACACGTACTGCTCCGGCTGATCGGCGCCGAAACGCACCTCGGCCACGTCACGCAGAAATACCGGGCGGCCATCATGCACACCCACCACCAATTCCGCCACGTCTTCGGCGGAAGTCAGAAACACACCGGCCTGCACGGGGATTTCGCGATTGCCGACCACGCTGTTGCCGGCGTTACGCGACTGGTTGCCCACCTGCAAGGCATTGCGCAGGTCGCCCAGCACAATGCCGTAACCGGCCAGGCGCGCCGGATCGGGCAGCACGTGCACTACGCGGTCAGTGCCGCCGATGGTGTAGATGTCACGCGTACCCGGCACGCGCTTCAGCTCTGCCTCGATGGCATGCGCCACTTGCTGCAAGGCCAGTGCGCCAACCTTTTCGTCCTCGCTCCACAGGGTCAGGGTGGCGATGGGCACATCATCGATGCCCATGGGTTTGATAATGGGTTGCGCCACGCCCAGACCCGGCGGCAACCAGTCCTGGTTGGAATAGATGGCGTTGTACAGACGCACGATGGCCTGGGTACGATCCTCACCTACCTTGAACTGCACGGTGAGAATCGCCTGCCCCGGCATGGACACGGAATAAACGTGCTTGATGCCGTCGATCTCTGACAACACCTGCTCCGCCGGCGTGCTCACCAGATGCTCCACCTCGGTACTCGAGGCACCGGGGAAAGCCACGAACACATTGGCAAAGGTGACATTGATCTGCGGCTCTTCCTCACGCGGCGTCACCATCACCGCAAAAGCGCCCAGCAGTAGACCAAGGATCGCCAGCAGTGGGGTGATCTCGGTGGTCAGAAAGGCCTTGGCGATGCGCCCGGAGATACCCATTTTCTCATTGCCTGCCTGTTCGCTCACCGTGCACTCCCGCTACGCTGCTCCTTCAGCACCACACCGGCGTGCACCGGGTTCAGCGCCACCCGCTCACCGGCCGTCAGACCGGCCAGCGCTTGCAACTGGTCGCCTTCGATGAGGCGGCCACCCACGCGCACTTGGCGAAAACTCACACGGTCGTTTTCATCCAGCACATACACCGCCGTTACCTCGCTGCGGTGCACCACAGCCTGTGCCGGCAGCAACAGTTTTTGCACACTGCCCACCTCAAAAACCGCCTTCACGAACATGCCAGGATAGTAGATTGCGTGGTTTTGCGGCAGTTGCAGACGCACTTTGAAGTCGTGGGTTTTTTCGTCGGCGTAGGGATATACCGTGACCTTCTGCGCCGCCACTTCGGCGATGCGCTCGCCCGGCTGTAGCGGGTTCCGCAGGGAAATGCTGGCCCTGCGGATCTTGCGCACCGCGCTCATCACGCTCTGCGGCACGCTAGCGCTGGCGCGCAGGTGCTCCAGCGAAAAACCCGTCATCAGTAGCGTGCCGGGACGGGCCATTTCGCCCACTTCGACGTGGCGCTCCACCACAATGCCGGCATAGGGCGCACGCACCACGGTGTAATTGAGCTGCTCACGGGCCTGCTTGACGCTGGCGCTGGCGGCGCTGACGCGCTGGCGGGTGGCCTTGAGGTTGGCGCTGGCTTTGTCCAACGCGGCCTGCGACACCAGCTTCCTGGCGAACACCTTTTTCACCCGCTCATATTCTACCTCGGCCTCACGCAAACGCGCTTCCGCTTCACGCTGCTTGGCCTCGGCCTGGGCCAAGCGCGCACGCTGCTCTTTGTCGCTGAAGCGCAGCAACACATCACCCTGGGTCACTTCGTCATCCACGTCAAAGTAGATTTCTTTGATACGCCCGCTGGTCTCGGCGGCAATCGTAGCCCGATTCACCGCTTCGATGATGGCATCCGCCACATACACCTCGGCCACCGACCGTTCGCTCACCGTTGCCGTCTCGAAGGGTAAATCGGCAGCGCGGACAATATCCGCAAAGATACTCAGGGCGGAAACAACAACCAACCACGGCAGGGCTGCCATCGTGCTGGATCGGGTCATGATAAAATCTCCTTGTGCAAACATCGGCCGTACGACAGCGAATACATAAATTTATCAGCACATAAAGATAGCAGATGGCCATATATTAGTAAATACTAATATTCCGAAAGGCGGCTTACCCTGCCGTTCGCCACTCAGCGGGTCTTCAGACACGCTGGGACGCGCGCACCATCCAGCCAACAGCGCTCCCTTCTCCACAATCACTGCTTATTTCCACCATAACCCGCCATAGTTTCGCCCGCCTCGCAGAACGGGTGTATTCTGCAGGAGCCGGTACTCTCGAGACAGCTCCACATGCCCCACCTGTTAAATACCATGAACGCGACACTGGAATACCCGCTGGCCCAGGCCATCGGTCACAGCCGCGCCTGCTACCACCTCGAAAACCGGAGCACCCGCAGCCACGCCCTGATCCGTAAAATCCTGCGCCTCAGCGGCTTCTACCGCCGCGGCCAGCGCAATATCATGGACTTCAAGATCTGCCGCAATATCCTCATGCTGCCGCGCCTGCCGGCGGCCTTCGATGGCCTCACCTTGCTGCATCTCAGCGACCTGCATCTCGACGCCCACACCGACTTCCCCGCTGCCCTGGCGACAAAGCTGATGGGACTCGAATACGATCTCTGCGTACTTACTGGCGACTACCGCTTCCTCGCCCACGGCCCCATTGAGCCGGCGCTCGATGGCCTGCGCCGGGTGCGTGAGGCCATTCACAGCCCGATTTACGGCGTCCTTGGCAACCACGACTCCCCTCACATGCTGCCAGCCCTGGCGGCTATGAATATCCACATACTGATGAACGAGGCCGTGGCCCTACGACGAAAAGACACGGTGCTCTGGCTGGCCGGCATCGACGACCCTTACCACCACCGCACCAACAATCTAAGGAAGGCCAGTGACCCCATACCAGCCGATGCCACCGCCATTCTTCTCGCCCACTCGCCGGAGATTTACCACCACGCCGCCCAGGCCGGTTTCGACGCCCTGCTCTGCGGCCACACCCATGGCGGCCAAATCTGTCTGCCCGGCGGCATCCCGCTGACCTACAACACCACCGCACCCCGCCATGTCTGCCGTGGCCCCTGGCAGCACCAACAGATGCAGGGCTACACTTCGTGTGGTAGCGGTTCCTCTATCGTGGATGCCCGTTTCAACTGCCGGCCGGAAATTACCTTGCACCGGTTGCAATCAAATCCTGCCGCCGCTCGTTCTCTGTAGTGAGGCCCGAGTTTCCAACCGAGACAGGGCCCAGCCAATGATCGACTTCTCCTAATAACATGAGGAAAACAAGAATGCGCCTACAAAGAACAAAAAGCTTACGCCGTTTACTCCAGGGCAGCCTGATCGCCGCCGTTCTCGTCAGTGGCAGCAGCGCCCTGGCCGCCGACGACCCTTCGA
>JALTPW010000641.1 GCA_026999335.1 Chromatiales bacterium | reverse complement strand
TACTATCTTCCCCGGGTTTCGCAGGCTCAACCCAGGCTACTTGCTAAGGTTCCCACAGTTGAGTCCGAGAGTAAGTAGGGACAGACCAGGATGGCACTGACTCAAGGGCAAAAATACCGTCATTCCCACCTACGCGGGAATAACGGGCGACTGAGAGACTGTTTCTTGCGGACTAAACTACCACCTACTAAAGTAGGTGGGTTAGCACATTCGGTGCTGATGGCTAAAATCATCAACCTCGCACCGTCATCAGCGCGCATGCGTCAAAACATGAACATCAAAGTCACCGTCTAAAGACGCTGGTTTTGACCAAGTTAATGGAAAATAAAAGCTATCGCATCCTACTCTCTCCCGAGAGCGCCTGCTTTGGGTCGCGGCTCGATTTCCTGCGCCCAGATCGATGAAGATTAAAACCCGACGACGATAGATGTCGCGCTCAGGTCGCCGCGCACTGCATGCGACGGTGTTCCAGCACCGGGAAATTGCGCCGGGTGGACTCCAGGTTGCCCATATCCAACTCGGCCAACACGAAACCGGAACCACTGGGCAGGCGATCCAGCACCCGCCCCCACGGGTCGACAATCATGCTGTCGCCATAGGTTTCGTGGCCGTTGACGTGATAACCACCCTGCCCTGCGGCAATGACATAACAAAGGTTCTCGATAGCCCGCGCACGCACCAGAGGCTCCCAGTGAGCCGCGCCGGTGATGGCGGTAAAGGCTGCCGGAATAGCAATAAGCTCAACACCCTGACCTGCCATCTGCCGAAACAACTCCGGAAAACGCAGGTCATAGCAGATAGCCAGCCCCAAACGACCGAAAGGGGTATCGACCACCACCACCTGATCACCTTCTTCAATAGTCTCCGACTCCACATAGCGCTCGCCAGTGTCCGGCAGCGCGACGTCGAACAGATGAATCTTGTCATAGCGAGCCACGCGCTGGCCCTGAGCGTCGATCAACAGGCAGGCACTGCGTACCTTGTCGGCATCATGTGCAGCCAGCGGGATGGTGCCCCCTACCAGCCATACACCGTGCTTGGCGGCCTGTTCATTGAGAAAATCCTGAATCGCACCCTGGCCGTCGGCCTCACGGATTTTTACCTTGTCGAACTCCGACAGCCCCATGATGGCGAAGTTTTCCGGCAACACCACCAACTCTGCGCCGGCATCTGCGGCCATGGTAATCAGCCGTGTTGCCTCGATAAGGTTTGCATTGAGGTTGGGCCCGGAGGCCATCTGGATTGCCGCCATTTTACTCATAGAATTTCCTGTTTTTAGTGCCTCCATCCCGGCGGATGAGGTAATCAATGGAGCATAACACCCCGGAAAGACAGTAAAAAATCAACTTTTTCATTAATTCGTCGCCAAACATCAGGCTTATTTTACACCTGAGCTATTGCAGTTTGACAACGTTTGGCGACGCCCAGGGACCCGTGATGTTGTACTGTGTCTGTGTGGCTTTGTTGATTTGTGGCTCCATGATTTTTTGTACAAAAAGAATCGCCGCACCTATCTGTGGTGTGAGCGCCAATGCACCTATCAGCGGCAGCGTTTCTGAAACCTTTGGCGTCACCGTCACCAACTGGTCGTAGTCCTTCGCCACCAGGCCCGTGCGCCCGGTGATATCCACCCGCGCCGCCGGCCCAATCATATAGAGATTGCTGGTATAGGCGTCCCCATCCTCAATGAGGAAATCACCTCGAATACGGTCAAAACGGAAGCCCTCACGGAACACATCGGCGAAATCCAGCAACAAGCGCCGCGGCAGGGTCTGCAGGCTCAACAGGCCGAACAGGCGGCCCGCCCCCGGATCCACGTCCAACAGCTGTCCCTTGCGCAAATCCATGCTCGCACGGCCACGCACCAGCTCCATATTCTCATCCGGCAGCACCGGTGAACCCGGCCACTGCAGCGACAACTCTACCGTTCCCTCGCCGCCGCGAATGCTGTCCAGATAACCGAAGGCTTTCAGAGTCCTTTCGACATTTTCACTCTCCACCTGAATATCAAATTTTGAGTACTGCTCGCCACTTCCCCGGACAAACCAGCCGCCACTGGCGCTCAGGCGCGTCTTCCTAGGGGTCAACAACAGTTGTTTGATTTTCAGGCCATTGTGCACTGGCACCGTTTCCAGCTGCAACCCGCCAAAGCGACGTTGCTTGTAGCGCAGGTCACCGACGCGCACCTTCAACGGCGGCAGGCTGCGGGGATCCATCGTCGTCTCAGGGTCGGCCGTAAAATTGAGGGAATCGAGCCGGCAATACTCCAGCTCCGCCACCAGCGGCCGGTGCACATTATTACGCGGGATCTGCAGCAACCCCTTCAATTCCTGACTTTCCACCTGCACCTGCCAGTACCATTCCTCCGCCACCACCTTCAATTTCAGGTTATGTAATTTCTGCCCATAGACTTCGGCCTCGCGTACGGCCAGATCCGTGGACAGCAACCACGCGGCGCCTTTTCCATCGCCAGGCCCCAAAATGCTGCCCCAGTCGTCCAGGGAAAAGGTGTCCAGCCAACCCACCACGCGTAGACCGGGCTGCTCGGGCAACACAGCGGCATCCGTACTAAAACGCAATTCCCCGCGATGCAGCCCCATGGGCCCACCCTCGCCAAACTTAAAGATACCGGACAGAAAACCGCCATAGGCCAGACGTAGCACAGGCTCTTGCGCCGGCGGAAAACTCACCTGCAGCTTCAATGGCAACAGATCATCCTCACCCTTTTTCAGCGGTGATGGCAGGCGTGCCGCCACCCCCAGCATGGAGCTTTTTACTTTCAACACAACGGCCTGCTGCGTTGACGAATGGCCATTCATGGGCACATCCAGACTGACATCCCACTCACTGCCGCCTTGCAGAAGATCAGACACCTGCGGCAAATAGCGACGACTGAGATCAACGGCATCGAAACGCCCCGTGGCGTGAAACCGGGTCTGACCATTGGCCGTGCGCAGAATATCCATCACCACTGGCTGCCCCAGCAGGTCGGCGCTGATCGCCTTGGCCTGCAGGCCGTCACTGGAAAAATGCAACGTGCCGCGGGCGTGGCTCAACACCTCACCCAGAGGCGGAACGAACAAGGCATTGTCATCCAGTCGCAGTGTGCCACTGACCCGGCTGTCCTCCATTTTCTGTATCGGCAGGGCCATATCCAAACTCAGCAGACTGTTGCCTTCCGCCCGCAGAATGTCCAGATACTGGCCAAATTTCTGTCGCAACGGTGGACTCTGAATCAGATAGTCCAGTTTTTCCTGGGTTGGCCCGGCGATATCGCCCCGCACCGTGACAACCACCGGCTCGGCCTGCATATCCTCAATGGCGACCTTTGCCCAACGGATATCCGACTGAAAGATCCTGCCACGCTCGGCATGGATTTCCATCGCGCGCCCCCGGAACAGCACTTCGGCGCCAATATCCGATAGCACTGGCCACGCCTGGGCATAGTCCAGCTGTGCATCCCGAACCTGAAAACGCACCTCGAAATGGCCATTGCCGGTATCATAGGGAAAGTCCGCCAAACGACCGTGCAAAATCACACCACCCGTGCTGACATGGCCACCCTTGATGGCGTAATCCAGCCAGTCCACCGTATCCTTGCCGAGGATGCCGACGGGAAGATAGCGCGATACCCGACTGCCGTCAGCGTCGGCAAAACGTCCCACCAGGGAAATAAAAGGCGAAGGGTGATCCAGCGTTTTCTGCAAATCCAGCGTCACACGGGTAGCAATGTCCGGATTCCCGGCGCGCAGGTTTCGAGCCATCAGCTGCCAACCGTCGGCCCCTGTCCGCCAGGCAATCTGACCGCTGAGATAGTCCAGCGGCAGCGGATCGCGAAATAGATCCGGCAATTTCACCGCCAGCACCGCCCGTTCGATAAGCACCTGCCCGGCACTATCCCTCAGCCACAGTTGTCCCGCCGCATCACTGACTGGCGGCATACTGTTCCAGGCATTGCTGATAAGGTTTTCAAAACGGGCATAGCTTCGCAAACGCGTATCATCCCCCGTCTGCCATGTCGCCCGTAGATCGTGGATTTCACCACGTGGGTTTATGCCCTGCAAGGTCTGCAACAATTGCTGTACCGGCTGTTGCTCAACCTGCTGTCCGCTTTCAGCCACGGCCTCATCCGCAGACAAGACACTGGGGAAAAAGGGTAACAGCTCGCTCAATCGATCGAGGCGCAAAAAACTGACGGCCAGATCCAGCTGCGCGGGCAACACGGCCACCGCCTCTTCACTTGGCACCTCAGGCGACCCAGCCTGCTGAAAGGATAGTGATACACGACTCGGCAACCAGAAATCATCACCACGAATGAAGACAATATTATCGCCGTCGAAACGCCAACCATCAGCCTTTTTCTGCCAGTCTATCTGCCCGGCAAGCCTGTCCACAAAGTGCCGTACCCGCCCGGCACCCTGCCCGCCGGCCAGCGTGATCGCCTTCAGTTCGGCGGTACCCCGCACCTTCTGTATTTCGCCATTACGCCAATCCATCCATAATTGAAAATCGGCGCTTTCAACACCCGTCTCTATACCCGAAATCTGCAATTCAGGCAGAAATCCGGCAAAATTGACCGCCTTGCCCTCGACATAGAGACGTGTTTTTCGTCCCTTGGCGGGCGCCAGTGGGTCGCCCTGCATCTCCGCCGATAGGCTCAGCGACTCACCGGCATATTCCGGCAATGTGAGTGAGACATCGAGCCAGTGCTGCTGGCCATCGTTACGTAACAAGATGTTGACATCCGCCAGTTGAAGCTTGGGCGAATTTGCCAGACGTTGATCTATCCAGGTGAGATTACTGTCCTCGATACGCAGTTCACCCTGGGAGAACAACCAGCCCGTCAGCGCACCCAAATCCTGATTGCCGCCCCTGTCCATCAAACCCTGCAGGGCAACATGACCGTCGACAAACTTGGTCAGTGTCAGGTCAAGGCCGACCAGGGTAATACCACTGAACACCACCTCCCGCAGGGCAAGGGACGCCAGCCAGTCCAGACCGAGGCGAATTTTCTGCAACTGCAGTACCGCCATCTCACCACCAGCATCCAGCAGTGTGACATTTTTCAACACCAGTGAAGGTTCCAGACCCTGCCATTCCGCATCCAGCGTATCGATATTCACGGGCTGGCCGATATAACGGGACAATTCGTTCTGGATTTCGCCGCGATAATCCACGGCATAAGGCAGCAACAGACGCATGCCGCTGAACAACACGGCCAGAAGTACCACGCTTGCAGCAATGGCATACCAAGTGGTAACCCAGGTATAACGAAGAATAGACAGTAGAGTGTTCACAGTACGATGACAGATACCCTGACTGATTTACAGCAACACCACATCGAACTGTTCCTGGGTATACAGTGTTTCGACCTGGAAGCGGATGGGTTTACCGATAAACTCTTCCAGCTCGGCGACACTGGTGGATTCCTCATCCAGCATAATGTCCACCACTTCCTGCGCGGCAAGCACCAGAAACTGTTGCGCATCAAACTGGCGCGCCTCGCGCAACAGCTCGCGGAATATTTCATAACACACGGTTTCTGCGGTACGCACCGAACCGCGTCCCTCGCAGGTGGGGCAGGCTTCGCACAGCACATGCTCCAGACTTTCACGGGTACGCTTACGTGTCATTTCCACCAGCCCCAATCCGGACACTTCACAGATATGACTCTTGGCGCGATCCCGTTCCAGGCTCCGATCCAGCGCACGCATCACCTGCGCCCGGTGTTCCGGCTCGGACATGTCGATAAAGTCGAGAATGATGATACCGCCCAGATTGCGTAGCCGCAGCTGACGGGCGATGGCCTGGGTGGCCTCGAGGTTGGTCTTGAAGATGGTCTCTTCCAGATTACGGTGGCCGACAAAGGCGCCGGTGTTGACATCGATCGTCGTCATGGCCTCGGTCTGATCGATAATCAGGTAACCGCCGGACTTGAGCTGCACCTTGCGCCCCAACGCCTTTTGAATCTCGTCCTCGATGTTGTAGAGATCGAAAATGGGCCGTTCACCCGGATAATATTCGATGCGCGGCGCCAGCTCAGGGATGAATTTGCTGGCAAACTTCATCACTTTGTCATAATTTTCGCGCGAGTCGATGCGCACCTTTTCCACCTCTGCACCCACTTGGTCACGCATAGTGCGCATCAGCAGACGTAAATCTTCATGCACCAACGCCCCCCCCGGCAGGGTTACCGCGCGCTCCTGGATTTCCGCCCACATCTTGTGTAAAAACGCCATATCGGATCGTAGTTCAGCCTCGCTCATGCGCTCGGCCACGGTGCGCACGATGTAACCGCCCTGACCGATCTCTTTCACCAGTTCGGTGACAATTTCGCGCAGGTGCAGGCGCTCTTCCTCACCTTCGATCTTCTGCGACACGCCGATATGTTCCTGCCCCGGCATGAAGACCAAAAACCGTGCTGCGATGGACAGGTGGGTGGTCAAGCGTGCACCCTTGGTGCCGAGGGGGTCTTTCACCACCTGGACGAGGATTTCCTGCCCCTGATGCACCAACTGCATAATGTTGTCGCCATTTTTCTCGGCACCATTTTCCGTCACAATATCCGAGGCATGCAGAAAGGCGGTGCGCTCCAGGCCGATATCGACGAAGGCCGCCTGCATACCCGGCAGCACGCGCTGAATCTTGCCCTTGTAGATGTTGCCCACCAGGCCCAGGCGACTGACGCGTTCGATGAACACCTCTTGCAACATGCCGTTTTCCACCATCGCCACACGGGTCTCGCGCGGGGTGACATTGATCAAAATCTCTTCGCTCATTGCTTGCGTAATATCCTTGTAGTGCTTCGATTATTTCACCGCAGCGGCACGGAGAAAGACTGAAAAAACATGTCCGCAAATATATTGATGTTGTTTCGTGCACGTATTTGAATGCGGCGATCAAAATCGATGATCTTTGATTCGCGAAGAATGGGCGACATCGTCAATCTTTGCGTTCATTGGCGTGTATTTGCGGCCAACATTCCTTCCCGACTCACCAGTTGTATTCTCTGCACCTCTGTGGTGAATCATTCAGTTTTCCAAAACGGGCAGCCGTTGGACGCCACAGGCCCGCAACAGTTCGGCGGTCTCGAACAGCGGCAGGCCCATGACACCGGAATAGCTGCCTTCCAGCCGTTCGACGAACATGGCGCCAAGGCCCTGAATGGCATAAGCCCCCGCCTTGTCGGCCGGCTCGCCACTGGCCCAGTAAGCCTCACGCTCCCACTCGTCGATGCGACGAAACCACACCCGGCTCTCGCTGAGGCGCACTGACACCCTATATTGCCCTACTCTTTGCCAGAGTTCTTCCTTATCGGTCACATCACTGACCCTATCATCCACCACGGCCACCGCCGACAATACCCGGTGCGCGCGCCCGGACAGCATCGCCAACATGGCCAGCGCCGCCTCACGGTCGGCCGGTTTACCCAGCACCGTGTCATCCACGATGACCGCCGTGTCGGCCCCCAGCACAGGGCAGTGAGTATCAATGGGCAAACGGTGCCGCCCCGCCTGCGCCTTTTCCAGCGCCAAGCGCTGCACATAGGCCTCGGGCGTCTCGTCGGACGCATAATGTTCCGGCACATCCTGCGCCACTACGGCGAAGCGAACGCCAAGTTGATCCAGCAGCTCACGGCGGCGCGGCGAGGACGAAGCGAGATAGATGTCCGGCAGGCTCACCACGGCAGGTCAGCGGTGATAGGGATGGCCATTGAGAATACTCCAGGCTCGATAGAGCTGTTCGGCGACGACGATGCGCACCAGCGGATGAGGCAGGGTTAGCGGCGACAACGACCAGCGCTGTTCTGCACGCGCCAGGCATTCTGGCGCCAGCCCCTCAGGGCCGCCCACCAACAAGGCAATATCGCGGCCGTCGTGCAGCCAGCCATCGAGCTGCTGAGACAGCTGTTCGGTACTCCAGGCCCGGCCCTTCACATCCAACGCCACCACCAGCGCACCGTTGGGAATGGCGGCCAGGCTGCGCTCACCCTCGTCACGGGTAATGCGTGCGATATCGGCATTCTTACCGCGCCTGCCGGCCGCGATCTCCACCAGTTGCAAGGCACAGTCGGTCGGCAGACGGCGGGCATATTCCCCAAAACCCTGCGTCACCCAGTCGGGCATTCTGCTGCCCACGGCGATGAGGTAGATGCGCATAGCCGCGTTCTGCAGCTAGCCGGTCTGACTGGCTTCGTCGGCGGACTGCTCGTCCGTCTCCCAGAGCTTTTCCAGTTGATAGAAATCCCGCACCTCGGGCTGCATCACGTGCACCACCACGTCACCGAGGTCGATGAGCGCCCACTCACCGGCGTCGAGGCCTTCTTCGCCCAAGGGCTGTTGGCCGGCCTTCTTGGCCTTCAGTACCACGTTGCCGCCCAGCGACTTGACGTGCCGGGAGGAGGTACCGGTGGCGATCACCATCACGTCGGTAATGCTGGTCTTGTCACGCACGTCGATGACGTGCAGATCCATGGCCTTGAGGTCATCAAGGGCACCCATCACCAATGTGGTCAGTTCTTCAGTCTTCATTCACTTCTCTCTTTTTAGAGGCATTTCTAATCATTGCTTGCGGCCAGGCAAGGGCTGCCGCCGCGCTTGCTTGAGAAGGACAAACCACCTTCATACGACAGTGAAGTCACCTTGCGATGGCCCGAGTCAGGTTGTGCAGAGGCCATCATTAACAAGCAAGTACTCCCGGGGGAAAGCCAGGAGCTTTAGTTCGTGGCCGTTCGAAGCGGTATATTAACTTTTATTTGGGCCTTTGACCGCCCATTTGTTTGGCACACCGTGCAGTTTTCTCTTCTGAATCCTGTCTATCCGCTCAATTTGCCGGACTGGGTCAACAGTCCCCCGGGCAACAGTTCGTGTTCCAGGACGAGGTTGGCGGCCATCAGGGCCCAGTTGAAACCATCTTGCGGGCCGTCCATGTGGTTTTTTTTGGGGGGGGGCAGGCCCAGCCGTGGGTACCGAGGGCGTGCAGGGAAAAACCATTGCTGTAGGTGGTACTGCCTTGGCCGGCAAGGGCTTCGAGGATCAGAGGCTGTGGCCGACATGACTCACATGGGTGGCACGGTTGCTGTTCTGAAGACCACCGGCAAACCCTAATCGTAGTTGTCGTGCCACAATGGAACGAATGTAGTAGCAGGTGTGCAAGATCAAGCAGTGACCCCCGTGCTTGCTGGGTTACTCATAGTCGTCTTGAGCCAATGATTGAGGCTGCGAGAACCATTAAGCGACAGTGGGATGGGGTTTTGAGTGGTTTGACAGCCACTTAACCAATGTGCTTCGTGAGGGAATGAATAGTCTGATCCAAGCCGCAAAGAGCAGGGCCCGGGGCTACAGAAGCCATCGAAACTTTATTGCGATGGCCTACCTTAATTTTGGCGAAAAACTGGCGTTCGATCTACCCACTTGAAACAGCGAGGAGCCTTTTTTATGTTATTGGTTTTGAAAATAACAATAACCCAAGGGATACAGCGATCAGGCTCAGATAAGAGATGCCGAGTAATACGTAATAAGATAATGAATTCCCCCCGATAAAATAAAGCCCAACGGGGAAAAAAGACAGCAATGAAATGACCAATAGCAGTATCGGTTTGGCTTTGATCAATGACCAGGCCGTTAACATGCTCGCAATGA
>JALTPW010000640.1 GCA_026999335.1 Chromatiales bacterium | reverse complement strand
CATCATTCGCATCATTGGCGGTCTCTCGCGTCACATCGGCCACTGTCGCTGCAACCGTGGCCGTACCGGCAGCCGCAGCGGTCGCTGGCGCTGCACCACCAATGCTGTTTTCCTTCACTTCATCATTGTTGTCACGCGTATACCAGCGGGAGAAGATTAATCCCAGCTCGAACAATATCCACATGGGTACCGCCAGCAAGGTCTGCGAAATCACGTCTGGCGGCGTCAGCAGCATGGCGAAAACGAAGGCGCCGACGATGATGTAAGGGCGCTTTTTGGCCAAGTCCTTGGCGGTACTCATGCCGCTCCATACCACCAGGATGGTGGCAATGGGCACCTCGAAGGCGAGACCGAAGGCGAAGAACATCTTCAGTACGAAGTCGAGGTAGCGGCTGATGTCGGTCATCACCGCCACGCCCTCGGGGGCGACGCCGGTCAAAAAACCGAACACCAGCGGGAAGACGGCGAAGTACGCAAAGGCCATGCCGGCATAGAACAACAGGGTGCTGGAAAACAGTAGCGGAAATACCAGTTTACGCTCACGCTGGTACAGACCAGGGGCGATGAAGGCCCAGGCCTGGTAAAGGATGAAGGGTACGGCAGCGAACATGGCCGTCACCAGGCTTAGCTTGAAGGGCGTGAGGAAAGGCGAGGCTACCTCGGTGGCGATCATGCTGGTGCCGGCCGGCATGTGACGCATCAGAGGCTCGGCGAGAAAGTGATAAAGGTCGTTGGCGAAGGGAAACAGGCCGATAAAAATCACCACGATGACCAGCACCACCCGCAGCAGGCGGTCACGCAGCTCGATTAGATGTTTGACAAAGGGCTGCTCGGATAGCGGCGGCGGCTCACGCGGATCGGTCATGCTTTACGTCATCGGCCTTCAGCGGTTCATGGGAGGGTGATGGCGCGGCCTGCGTAGAAGACGAGGCCGCGGGACGCGCCGTCTGCGAAGACGCGGCTTCATCAGGGTCATCGCTGTCTTCTGCCTTCAGCAGGTAGTCCGGCTTGAGACTTGGCATGGACAGGCTTTCGCGGACTTCGTTGGCGGTCTGTTCGATGATTTCGTGCGCGGACTTGACCCGGGTCTGCTCTTCCAGCAAGTGCTTGAGTTCATCGGCCTTACCGAGTTCCTGCGTGATTTCGGCCTGGGTGCTGCTGACAAAGCGCTTTACACGACCAATCCACATGCCCGCAGAACGCGCCACGCCGGGCAAACGTTCAGGGCCGATGACCAGCAGGGCCACGACGCCGATCAATCCCAGCTCCCAGAAACCAATATCGAACATGATGTGTTACAGGGTCGTTGAGCCACCAGGGGCATTGACAAAAAAGCGTGCCGGCAAAACAGCCGGGGGCTTATTCTCGTCCGCCTCAACCGGCCCGGCAATCAGACCTTGTCTTGTTCCTTGGTGGTGGTTTTAGCGGCAACTTCGCCTTCGATTACGTCGGCGCCCTTGTCGATACGCACGGTATCTCCGGATTTGCCCTCTTCGTCCTTCATCGCCGACTTGAAGCCCTTGATGGCGGAACCCAGATCGCCACCTACATTGCGCAGCCGTTTGGCGCCAAACAACAGCAACACAATGACCAGAATAATGACCAACTGCCAGATACTGATTCCCATACCTTCTCTCTCCGATACCGATGCCGGTTGTTATCCGGCGATGTTATTACCCAAAACCCGGCAGGCGTCCACCGCCGAGCAGATGAAGATGCAAATGAAAGATCTCCTGCCCGCCGCCGGGGCCGGTATTGACGATAGTACGATAACCATCGTCCAGCCCCTGATCCTTTGCCAGTTTCGGCAATAAACGTATCATATGCGCAATCAGCGCATCGTGCGCTGGCTCCAGTTCGTCGAGACTGACGATGTGCTGACGCGGAATCAGCAACAAATGCACAGCGGCTTTGGGATAGATATCCTTAAATGCCACCACCTGTTCGTCCTCGAAGACGATATCGGCGGGGATCTCTCCCGCAGCGATCTTGCAGAACAAACAATCGCTCATGACCCGCTCCTCTGTGCTTTTTCCGTCAACCCGGAGAGACCGAAACGCCGCTGCAACTCATCCAGTACCTGTTTCGGCCCCAATCCCTGCTGGGCCAGTAATACCATGGAATGAAACCACAGATCGGCCACTTCGTACACGATCTTTTCCGCATCGCCGTCTTTTGCCGCCATCACAGTCTCGGTGGCCTCTTCGCCAATTTTCTTCAAAATGGCGTCCAGGCCCTTGTCGTACAGGCCGGCGACGTAGGAGCTGTCGGGTGATGCGCCCTTGCGAGACTCCAGTATCTCGGCCAGCTGTTGCAGCACTTCCTGTTGCGACATGTCACTCATGAGTAGATTTCATCCGGATTCTTCAGCACGGCATCCACCGCCACCCAGTGTCCGTCTTTGAAGCGCCGATAGAAGCAACTCTCACGGCCCGTGTGGCAGGCGATGCCACCTACTTGTTCAATGGACAACAAAACCACATCGGCGTCACAGTCCAGACGCATTTCTTTAATTTTCTGCACATGGCCGGACGCCTCGCCCTTGCGCCACAGCTTGCCGCGTGAACGCGACCAGTATACCGCCCGACCCTCCTCCGCGCTCAAACGCAGGGATTCGCGGTTCATCCAGGCAAACATCAGTACCCGACCACTGTCGGCATCTTGGGCAATGGCCGGCACCAAGCCGTCGGCATCCCACTTGATCTCGTCGAGCCAGTCGCTCACAAACGCACCTCCACGCCACGCTCGGCCATGGCGCGCTTGGCCTCCTCGATGCTGTGCTCACCGAAGTGGAAGATACTCGCCGCCAGCACGGCATCGGCACCACCTTCGATGACACCCTCGGCCAGATGCGCCAGTTCGCCCACGCCGCCGGAGGCGATCACCGGCACGCGTACGGCATCGGCGACAGCGCGGGTCAGGGCCAGATCAAAACCGATCTTGGTGCCATCACGATCCATGCTGGTGAGCAGAATCTCGCCGGCGCCATAGTCAGTCATCTTTTTCGCCCATTCCACGACGTCGATGCCGGTGGGCTTGCGGCCACCGTGGGTAAATATCTCCCAGCGCGGCGGGTTGTCTTGCACCTGCTTGGCGTCGATGGCGACGACGATGCACTGTGAGCCGAAACGCTCGGCGGCCTCGCGCACGAATTCCGGGTTGTGCACCGCGGCGGTGTTGATGCCCACCTTGTCGGCGCCGGCGTTGAGCATGCGGCGAATGTCGTCACAGGTGCGGATACCACCACCCACGGTGAGCGGAATAAACACCTGCCCGGCCACCTCTTCTACTACATGCACCATGGTCTCGCGATTGTCGGAGCTGGCAGTGATATCGAGGAAGGTAATTTCGTCGGCGCCCTGCTCATCATAGCGCTTGGCGACCTCCACCGGGTCACCGGCGTCACGGATGTCGACGAACTGTACGCCCTTGACCACGCGGCCGTTGTCCACGTCGAGGCAGGGAATGATGCGTTTAGCCAGGCCCATTGGTTAGTCTCTTTAATCCAAATATATCC
>JALTPW010000639.1 GCA_026999335.1 Chromatiales bacterium | reverse complement strand
TTGTCGTTCAGGATGCGCCGGTCCTTGCCGCGCATTTTGTCCTTGGCGGAGTTGCCATAGTCCACGTTGTAGGGCGGATCGGTGAAGACCATGTCGGCCAACTCACCGTCCATCAATTGTTCCAAATCTTTATGCTTGGTGGCGTCGCCGCAGAGCAGGCGGTGTTCACCAAGCAGCCAGAGGTCGCCGGTTTGGCTGATCGCCTGCTCCTCGGGCTCCGGGATCTGATCGTCATCGGTAAGTCCGGTTTCATCTTCAACTGCCAGCAACTCATCCAGTTCCTCATCAGAAAAACCGATGACATCAAGGTCGAATCCCAGTTCCTGGATTTCGGTCAACTCGAGTTTGAGCAGATCTTCATTCCAACCGGCATTCTCGGCGATCTTGTTGTCGGCAATTACCAGAGCCTTGCGCTGCGCTTCGGTCAGATGGCGCAGCACGATGACCGGCACCTGTTTCAGCCCCAGCTGTTGCGCGGCCATCAAGCGGCCGTGTCCGGCAATAATGACATTGTCATCGCCAACCAGGATCGGATTGACGAAACCGAACTCGGCAATCGAACCGGCGATCTGCGACACCTGCCCATCATCGTGGGTGCGCGCATTACGCGCATAGGGGATCAGCCGCTGGAGCGGCCAGTGCTCCACCGTTTCGATAGAGGTCGTTTGCATTCGATTACCTTGAGAACTGAGTGCGAACCGCGAACCTGCGAACCCGTTTTTCGGGTCTGTCGCTAGCGAAACGCGGCGGCCTTGCGCCCCGCACCGCATGAATGGCCGGGAAGGACCCGCGGTCCTCATGGCTACGCCATGACCGCAACAAAAAAGGCCACGGGGTTGAATCCGTGGCCTTGGTTGCAGTTCGCTCGCGATGTTAGCAAGCATTAAAGCAAAAACCGGGGGTTTTGTCCCACCCCCGGTTTCGCCACCATTACGCAGCGGCACGCTCCGCTTCGAGCCTCCGCGCTATTTTGCTCAACGCCACGTCCCAATAACGCTGGGCAGAGGTCTTGGGAAAGCCGGTCTCCCGGGCAATAGCCCGCCACGGCACCCGATAGGCACGCAGCCAGATGAGCTTGCGTTCGCCCGGATTGACCCAGGTTATCCAGGTGAGCGTTTCCTCCATGCGGGTGATCTCATCCGGCAATGCCGCCAACCGGATGGGATTGGGCTCCTGTCTCGCGATCTCTTGCGGCGTGTAGACGATGTCCGGCCAGGCCGACACATAACCCATCATGCCAGCCGAGGGCAGCTTGCGCAGCGTCTTCACGCAGGCCTCGAAACGCTCAGCCACTTTTTCAGCGGTCCAATGCTTGCTCATGCCGCACCCCCTGTTATCCGGGTATCGATAACCCAGTGCAACAGAGCCAGGGCATCGGCTTCGTTGTCATCGTCAGGATGATGGCCTCGTTGGCGCACAGCCTGGATGACCTGCGCCTTGCTGGCGTTGCCCTTGCCGGTGACATGGCGCTTGATGGTGCCCACCGGTACTCCCTCGTAGGCAATGCCGTGTTGCTCACACCAAGCAGAGAGATGGGCCAGGAAGCCGCCGTAGGCATGAGCGGCATCGACACCGAGGTGACGCCGGACCTCCTCGAAGTAGATGGCGTCGATTTGGGTTACCGTGGTCAGCATCTTGTCGAGCCAATGCTTGAACTTGAGGAAACGCATGCCGCCGCCTTGGTAGCGGTCATGCCTGAACTCGGCCGTCCCGCTGGTGATGAGTGCGTCGGGTGACCGAAACGCCCATCCGGTTTTGGTGCCGAGGTCGAGACAGAGCACCATCATGCAGGCCGAGGCCAGCCCATCCTCCTCCCCGGGATGAAGAGCCCCCCTCCGGGGCTCTTCTCTCCCGTAGGGAGAGAGGGTCTGCGTGCAAACTGGAAATCCCCCTGAAACCCTTGATACGACTGGGTTTGTGTTCAGTTTGCAGGGGGTATCCGCAATCTGGTCCCTGCAATCTGCAAACTGGTGCAAGGTATTGTTTTTGCTGGATTCCAGTTTGCAGGCAGTTTGCAGATTGCAGCAAACTGGGTCAGATTGCAGACCGTCCGCGCGGGTACTGGTATCGGTGTTTGTCGGTTGGTTCACTATTGATCCTCCTCGTGATAGATCCAGACGTCCGGGTTTTCGACGGGCAGCACCGCGCCGGTCTGCGGACATTTGTAATGGGTGGGTTTGACGACTAGACGTGAGCGGGTGATCTCACCGGTGTCGGTATCGATCTGCTCTTTGCCCGGCAGGGCCATCTGCTCGACGCAGAGGTAGCCGAACTTGCTGCGGGTCAGCGGCGGCAGTCCATAGTCTTCGGGATTACGGAAGAACTTGATGTAGCCCTTGGTGGCCAGCACGGCCAGGCGCTCATTGATGGTGCGGTTGGCCCCAAGCCCGGCCTTGCCCTCGAAGCTTTCTGCGAACTGGTTGGCGGTGTAGACCCTGCACTCAGAGGCCTCGTCGAAGATCAATTGCAGGATCACATCGCGTTTGCGGCGACGTTCGGCATCCAGGCGCTCGCCATGGTCCTGGTTGACTAGGCGCTCACTGTGCGGGTCAAGTTCCACCCATCGCCCGCCGGACTTGTCGACACGCTTGGTGGCAATGCCCGGACCATTGCGCAGTTCGAACACCAGCATTCGGTCAGTACGGCTCTCGTCGGGCCGGTAGAGCAGCATCCCGGTGGTGTAGTAGCCCCGCAGGCTGCCCGCACCGGACAAGGCAAGGAACGGATCTTCCTCGACCTGCCGTTTGCTGATCTTCTTGGTGTGATGGGCCAGGATGATGCCCGCCTGGGGATTGACTGCATCGCGCAGCTGCTCCACCCGCTCGCGCAGGAAGAACAGCATGGCGTTGTTGTCGTTCTCGCTTGCTCCCTCCGGCCCGCCATCGAAGACGTTTCGGATCGGGTCGATGACCAGCACATCCAATGGCGGCTCGGTGAATGCCTTCCGCATGGCAGTCAGCACAACGGCCATGCCATCGTCGTTGAGCACCAGCTTGAGCTGTGGCGTGACCTTGAGGTTGCCTGCCGCCTTGCGGATAACCGCCTTCGGCAGGTTCATCGCCTGAAAGCGTTCGCGCAGGTAGTGGTATTGCACCTCCGCCTGCAGATAAAAGATGCGCAAAGGCCTAGGTGGCATGAGCTCCAGGAAAGGCTCGCCTGCCCCCATGTGGGTGAGCATTGTGAGCAGGAAGTCGCTCTTGCCCACTTTGGGCGCGCCGCCGAAGACGATCATGCCACCGGGTGTCAGCACCCGGGGCTTGATCAGGTCATCAGGCATGGGGGATGTGTCCGCCAGCAGCTGCCCGAGGCTGAACACCGGAATCCCTGGCGCGCTATGCGCCTCGGATCTCGGGGCGGATTGAAGGAAGTCAGTGACATCCATCTTCTCCGCGACCGCGTCGGCCGCATCCCATTTCTCCGGCTTGTCGGCGGGCGGCTCGAGGATGGCCACCGATGCCACGCCTGAACGGAGTAACACATCCCGCGCACGCTCGGCATACTGGATCCCGGCCTCATCCTTGTCCG
>JALTPW010000638.1 GCA_026999335.1 Chromatiales bacterium | reverse complement strand
CCTCACTATCAATCCAGCCTTACCCAACGTTAAACGCCACCCCTATTTCAGCCAGGAATACGTGTGCGATTATCCGAGTATCAGGAAAATCGCAGTTCCTTGTCGCATGAATTACTCTATATTAATTTGGGGACAACGTGGCATCTATATACACGAATGGCCAGGACAGGCCACATACGTGGGTAATGGCGGACCAACTGGCGGCTGTATTCACGTTGAGGTGGGTAATGCTAAGAAAATCTTTGATTGGATTGATACGAAGACGCGCATTGTAATCAGTTACCCTTGGCATTAATAGTTGCGTAAATATTCGCAGTCGTTCCTCCTTGTTACATGGGGAAAACACTTGTTTTCATGCGAGAATATACACAACTGTTAATAATCGTACTTACTAGTCACCAAAAAACTTCATACCCGGAAATTATAGAAATGATTAAACAGGAGTTCGATAAATTTATAAAAACCACTCGTACCTTTCTGTTAATCACCTTTTTCTTGACAACAACTAGCGCATGCTCAAGTGATAAATCTTTTAATCTGGAAAATCATATTGGTTTGTATAAGTTGGTTGACAAAAAATGCGATATTGTCAACGATGCTTTCAATCCTTGTGACAATACGTATTTTTTTGAGATTGTTAAGGGCCAATTCTCAGGTATTAAAGATTCTGAATTGGCCTATGTCTTTTGGAGTGGAGATCAAAAAATCGATCCTGAATTACAGTATACCGCACAACTCATTAAACACCACACTACTTTAAAAGCAACTAACAATAGACTCTGGCTAAACAAAGACAGCAATACGCAAGAATACCTAAGTTTTTCAAAAGGTAAACTCAATCGCTATTTTGTAAAATATACAATCGGAAATAGTGGCGCGACAAGAACCATACAATATTCACTCAAACCCACGCTACGTGCCAATCATCCAGATTTTCATCTTAATTACCCCGAAAACAAATAGTGTTTTTACTAGAAAAAAAGGGGGGAGGGAACGCTACCCATTACTATTACCCTTTACCACTCTAATTCCGAGTCTCCGTCTAACAATAACATTAAGTAATTGCCGTATACAAAAAAGTGTAATGAATATGCTTAATCAGGTTATAAACGGTGAAAAACTATCCAAGCGTGTTGGATTCTCCCATGGATTGCAGGAAAATTTCGTGTATTCAGAAGGTGGGTCACGGCGAGATATATCCTGAGTGAGAAATGCAAATGGTAAACCGCACTGTAGCGTTCTTACCTCCTTATGCGAATTCGCTTGATGAGGAAAAAATGCAACGACAAGCGTTAATATGGAGGTTATTGTTGCTATAATGACTAAAATCTTCATAACCTAAGTTGATGAAATTGATTCTCAACAAAAAATTTATTCATTTCCATGAAAGTCTGTCAGTGTAAGCCATGTAGGGTGGGCACGTTTTTCATGCCCGCGTGGAATATGCGCCAACCGCGTGGGCACAAAAAACCTGCCCACCCTACTGCTTTTTTTGTGGGAGGCCATCAGGGTTAGACCCCAATATTATTACCAAGAGATGTGGTGTAACGGATTTGTTAATGGGCCATTTACTAAGGCGCAACAAACTAAGCTGGTGGCCTGAATGAAGTGTGTGGAATTCAGAATGGATGGGCTACATCCCCCGGATTCCACTGCATTCTATCCAGACTGCTGCTTATTCTTCGATAAACGTCAAAACAAATGTGCGGTGATCCGCCAATCATCACCGACGGCACGCATATCCACTATTTTCAGTTCAATACGCTGAGCCATTTTCTCCAGCCCCGGCAGGTGAAACAGGCCGCGTGCAGCATCGCCCATCAGCAGTGGCGCCAGATAGACAATGACCTCATCCACCAACCCGGCCTGCAACAGCGCGCCGTTGAGAATGGCGCCGGCTTCAACCATGACTTCATTGACGCTCTCTCCAGCGAGAAAATCCAGCAGTGCAGGTAGTGATACGTGGCCGTTTTTTTCCACCGGCAGGCAGTGCACCTCGGCGCCGGCATCCGTCAGCGTGACGATCTTTTCCACGTCGACGCCCTCCACACAACAAACCAGAGTGCGCCCCGGCAGTGACAACATACGCGCATCCGTGGACATGCGCAGTTGGCTGTCCAACACCACGCGCAGGGGCTGCTGCACAGGCTCATCCATATCCAGGCGGGCGTTCAGCGAGGGGTCATCGGTCAGCACCGTACCAACACCGGTGAGCAGCGCCGAGCTGCGGGCGCGCAATCGGTGCACATCGGCGCGGGCGGCGGAACCGGTAATCCATTGGCTCTCGCCCGAGGCCATCGCCGTACGGCCATCGAGGCTCATGGCCAGTTTACAACGCACGAGGGGACGGCCGGTACGCATGCGTTTGATGAAGCCGGGATTCAGTGCCTCGGCCTGGGAGCGCAACAACTTGGACTCGACGATAATGCCGGCCTCATGCAGCATCTGCAGACCCCGCCCGGCGACCTGCGGATTGGGATCTTCCATCGCCGCCACCACGCGCGATATGCCAGCGGCAATCAAGGCCTCGGCACAGGGCGGGGTGCGGCCGTAGTGGGTACAGGGCTCCAGTGAGACATAGGCGGTGGCGCCGCGGGCGGCCTCGCCAGCCGCGCGCAGGGCCAGCACCTCGGCGTGAGGTTCGCCAGCGCGGGCGTGCCAGCCTTCGCCGATCACCGTGCCACCCTTGACCAGCACGCAGCCGACACGGGGATTGGGGTCACAGGTATAAAGACCATGCGCCGCCAGTTGCAGGGCGCGGGCCATGTGGCGGGTGTCGTGTGCCTTGCTCATGGCGGTGGCACGTGGCCTCAGCCGCGCGGCGTCTTTTTGCTCGGATTATCTCTGCCGGAGTCGCCGGCATCCTCGTCGAGTAGAGGAATCTGGCTGCGCTTCTCTTCGGCACTGGGCTGTTTTTCCAGCCGTTCGATCTCTTCACGAAAGGCGTTGACGTCTTCAAAGCTGTGATACACGGAGGCGAAGCGTACATAGGCCACCTGATCAAGGTCGCGCAGCTCGTCCATCACCCAGTCGCCAAGGGTGCGTGAGGGCACTTCGCGATCACCAGTGACGCGCAGGCGCTTTTTCAGCCGGCCGACGGCGGATTCGATATCTTCGGAGCTGACCGGACGTTTTTCCAGGGCACGGGTGAAGCCGGAACGCAACTTGTCTTCATTGAAGGGCTCCCGGCGACCATCGTTTTTCACTAATTTAGGCATCACCAGCTCGGCGGTCTCGAAGGTGGTGAAGCGCTCACTACAGGTCAGGCATTCACGCCGGCGGCGCACGACGTAGCCTTCGTTCGCCAGACGCGAATCGATAACCTTGGTGTCGTCGGCATCGCAGAAGGGGCAGTGCATGGTGGATTAACCTGCCAAGTAATGGAGCGGGCCATGCCCGCGATCTCTGCAAATAAAAAACGCTTTCACCACAGAGACACAGAGATAACAGCAATTAACCTGAATCCGAGGGTTCAGGATTAAGTTTTCCTCTGTGTGCTCCGTGTCTCTGTGGTGAATATTAACCTGAACC
>JALTPW010000637.1 GCA_026999335.1 Chromatiales bacterium | reverse complement strand
GACGTTAAGTTTTGCAAATGTCTACCGATAGGTAGAGCGAAGCCGATGGCGGCTCACAGGCTATCGTCGTCGAGCGACCTAATTGAGTGGAGAAGGAAATGAATAGAGCAAATGGTTTTACCCTGATCGAGCTGGTGATGGTGATCGTGATTCTCGGCATTCTGGCCGCCACCGCCCTGCCGAAATTTATCGATACCACGGGCGAGGCACGTACCGCCGCCGTGGCCGGTATTGTCGGTGGCCTGGGTTCCAGTAACGCGGTGAATTATGCCGGTTCGCTGGCCAAAGGGCGGGTGGTCGGAACGGCCCTCGCTTCCGCGACGGGCATTCTCGGTATTACCGATACTACCGCAGGTTGCACCAATACAGTCGCCGGCAATCTGGTGGACGGCGTGGTGTTTGCCGCCTCCGGTTCGGGCAGCTATGCGGTTTCCGGTAGCTCGCCGACCAATGTGGGCGATACCGTGACCTGCACCGTGACCAGCAATGATGACAGCACCAAGACTGCGACCTTCGTGCTTACCGGCACCAAATAATACGGGCAGAGACTGACACGGACGGGGGCTGATATCCCATGATGTGTGCTTATTCAGGCCGGACAGTTTTGCTGTCTGGCCTGTTTCGTTTCAGGTTGAGATATTCCAGTGAATAGGCTGCTGATCCTGTTTGTCCTGTTGCTTGGCAGTACTAGTTTGTCGGCGGCGGTGGTCAAGGGCGTGCAGAGCGGTACGGCGGTGAGCAGTGGCAATGGTGTGGTGACGGTGGGCATCACCGGCGTCGATCCGGCCAAGTCATTTCTGGTCTTCCAGACCCGTTCTTCCAGTAACCGCCCACCGGGCTCCATGATCATCGGCCGTTTAAATGCCGGTGGTACCGCAGTGGAGTTCGTGCGCGCCACCACCGAGACCTCGACCATTGATATTCAGTGGTCAGTGGTGGAATTTCTGTCCGGGGTGTCGGTGCAGCGTGGTGAGGTGAACCAGACCAGTACCACGGTAAACGTCGCCATTACGCCCGTCGCCTCCACCGGCCAGGCCTTCGTGCTGTGGTCTAAGGTGCCGGGGGCCAACCATGCCATCTGGAGTCTGGATGATCCCATCCTGGGTGAATTGACCTCGACCAGTAATTTGCAGTTCCGTGTCAATGCAACGAGTAGCGTGCAAGTCATCGCCTGGCAGGTGGTGGAATTCACCAACGCGGCGGACATCAATGTGCAGAAGGGTTCGACTTCGCTGCTGGGTACCCGTGCCAGCGTCGATATCACCCTGCCCACGCCAGTGGATGTCAGCAAGGCCTTTGTGTTGGCCGGATTCCGTACAGCCGGCAGTGGATCGGATGTGGGCGAACGCATGATCCGTGCGCAGATTATCGACAGCAATACCCTGCGTATCGACCGTAGTCGTACGGGAGATAGTCTAACGGAAATTGTCTGGCAGGTGGTGGAGTTGAAGGACGGCAGCAGCGTGCAGCGTGGCAGTGAGTCCTTCCCGCTTGGCGCCATACAGCGTTCGGTGGCCATCACGCCAGTGGATACCAGTCAGGCGGTGGCCTTTGCCTCGGTGCAGGCGGCGGCCGGGCAGTCACTGGGAAGAACGACCTATAATTTAGACGACATCATTGGCGTGGCCTCGGTGACCCTGGGGCTGTCATCGGCGAGTATCGACATGCGTCGCAATTTGGCGAACGGTCAGGCCGACATCGGCTGGTTCGTGGTGGAGTTCAACGGTATATCTGGGGTCACTTTGCCCAATCCTGTAGCGGAGTGGCGTCTGGATGAGGCGAGCTGGAACGGTACGTCTGGTGAGGTGGTCGACAGCAGCGGCAATGGCCTTGATGGCATTCGTGTGGGCAGCGCGACGCCGGTACTGGCCAAGGTCTGTAACGGTGCAGCGCTGAATGGCAGCAGCGACTATCTACAAATAGCCGATAATAATCTGCTCGATATTACCAGCACCTTGACGGTGATGGCCTGGGTGCGACCGGATGTCATTCCCGCCAGCGGCTTGAAGAGCATTCTTTCCAAAGACGAGAATTTTGAATTTCACATCAATACTTCGGGCAACATCTATTGGTGGTGGCATGACAGTGGCGGCACGTCGCACATTCTGACCAGCAGCGGGGCTCCCCTGAGTCCCGGCAACTGGTATCACGTTGCCATTGTCTATGCCTCCAGTGGTCGCCAGAAGATCTACATCGATGGCGTGGAGCGGGCCAGCAGTACGCGCAACGAGAACCTGCTTACCAATACCGACCCGCTGCAGATCGGTGCGGATCAGGGCTTTTCCGGGCGCGAGTTTGATGGCCTGATCGATGAGGTGCGGGTCTATGATTCGGTACTGGATGTGGCACAAGTTACCGTGGCGATGAATGAAACGCATCCCTGCCCGGGATTGCTGGATCATTTCGTTATCGGGCACGACGGGGCAGGCATTAATTGTGTGGCGGAGACCATTACCGTGACGGCGGCCGCCGCCGATGGTTCGACGGTTACCACTTACACCGGCAGTATCAGTCTGGATACCCGGACCACCACCGGCAGTTGGGGTCTCAATAGCGGTGGCGGCAGTTTCGTTGATGCGGTAGCTGGTGACGGCCTGGCTAGCTATGCGTTCGCCGCCGCCGATGCCGGTGTGGCGAGTTTTAATCTCGATTACCGCAGCGGCCCGGCAAGTATCGATATCGATGTCTTCGACGGCGTGATTCGTGACGACGACACAGAAGGTAGTCTGGTATTTTCGCCCAGTGGTTTCGTCGTTACCGCCGCACCATTGAGCAATCCGCCGCCGGTGCTGATCGATACGGGTATTGTGGCGCAGACCGCAGCCAGCGATTTCCCGTTATACATCACCGCCTATGGGCAGACACCGACGGATCCCGTGTGCGGCATTATCGAGGCCTATGACGGCGTTAAAAATATCAAGTTCTGGTCGTCGTACAATGATCCGCTCACGGGTACGTTGCCGGTCTCGATCAACGGCAATGCTATTGCAGACAACGAGGCGGTATCGGCTACACAGGCCGTCACCTTTGTGCAGGGGCAGGCCGCCATCACGGTGAATTATACCGATGTCGGTGATATCGACGTCGCCATGAAAGACGACAGCTCGGGCAATCCGTCGCTGCCAACGGGCATTGGTGGTGCCAGTCAGCCCTTCGTGGTCAGGCCGGCTGGTTTTGTCTTGAGCAATATCCTGCGTAGCAGCGACAGTTTTGTGAATCCTGCTGCCACGGATGAGACCGGCGCAGTATTCATCGCCGCGGGCAATCCTTTCTCGGTGACGGTGACGGCCGTCAATAGTCTGGGCAATGCAACGCCCAATTACGGACAGGAGGCGTCACCCGAATCCGTCCTGTTGACCCCCTCCCTGGTGGCGGCGGGTGGGGCCAACAATCCACTGCTGAGCTTTACCAGTGGTTTCGGTAGCTTCGTCAACGGCATCGCCACCGGTACCGATTTCAGCTGGGGCGAGGTGGGTATCATCACCCTTACACCCAGCATCGGCGATGGAGATTATCTGGGCAGCGGCGATGTGA
>JALTPW010000636.1 GCA_026999335.1 Chromatiales bacterium | reverse complement strand
ATGTCCTTGGTAATCAGTGACGGCTCCGTTCCAGCAGTTCCCGCACCAATGGCGTGCAAATCACATCCATGGCCTGCGACATCTGACTGCCCGGAATAAACATCGTATTCGGGCGCGACATGCGGGCACCCTCGATCAGACGCATCAAGCGTGGGAAGTCATAGCGCTTCGGATCACGGAAACGAATGACGACGATACATTCGCTGGCACTGGGGATCTCGCTGGCGACAAAGGGATTGGAGGTATCGACCACCGGCACGCGCTGAAAATTGATATCGCTCACTGAAAACTGCGGCACGATAAAATGGATGTAGTCCTGCATGCGTTCGAGGATATGTGCCGTCGTTGCCTCGCAGGAAAAACCCTTCACCTTTTGATCCCGGTGGATTTTCTGAATCCATTCCAGATTGACCACGGGTACCACACCAACCAACAAGTCTACATATTGCGCGGCATCCACACCATTTCTGCGCTCACTGTCCCGTCGTTCACGAATGACCCGGGGGTTGTGTGACGGGCTCATGTTGCGGCGCGTCCAGTGATCCGCAACCACACCACCATGCAACCCCTCATAAAAAAGCAAGTCGCTACTCTCCGGAGTCTGTTCCCAGGGGGTAAATGTGCCGGGTTTTGCCCCCGAGGCCTCGGCGGTCTCGCCATTGAGGTACTGACGCATCATGCCCCTGCCGTCTCCGGAATAGTCCCGGAACAACGACTCCAGCTTATCGAACAGATTGACATCCGGACCGTAGGGAGAAAGAACCTGGCCTTCGGCGGCCTTCTCGCGCAACAGTTTTTGCATTTCCTCACGGTCATAACGACGAAAGCTGTCGCCTTCGACAAAAACCGCATTGATGGATTCACGCAGAAATATATCGCTGAATGCCTTCTGAACCACACTGGTGCCCGCGCCCGAGGCCCCGGTGACCGCGACAATGGGATACTTGTACGACATGCATATCCTCCCAAACCTTTCCGCCAAGTCCCCGTTTTTACACGAAAGAACAAATGACGGCAAGTTGAGCAAGGCACGCCCACAGCCAATATCACTAAGCCAGCAAACAAACCCGATAACAATGTTTATTCATCAGGTATTCATCAACCGATTAAGCTCTCACTCAACAATCATTCGCTGAAGTGGGAGGATTAGAGGTGTTCTCATATGAATAAGACCGTACTGCCGGGATTTCGTGTAGAGCCGCATCGGTCGAGAACAGTGACACCGACAATCACCTTAAATAACACGCGAACGATGCGGTTCGCTACCGCTCACCTGCATCCTACATCGACGACTGAAATAACTTGCCTTTACACACCGGCACCAACCCATGCGACAAGCAGTGCGGATAAAGCCAACCGCCTAAAGGCGGTGGTTTTATCCCTTGATCGGGACAAATACGCTGTCTACCGTAGCGATGCATTACCCAGACCCAGACTCTCGCCGATGACAGTGGCCATTGCCGCACCAAGACGGTCGGCAAAGCGCTCGAAATAGTCAGGCCGAGCGGTAAAATCGACGATTTTATCGACACCAATGACTTCCCGTGCGACATAACTGCTGCTGCCCAGCCCATCGACCAGGCCAAGTTTTACACCTTCTTCGCCATTCCAGAACAGACCACTGAAAAGATCCGGGTGATCGCTGAGACGATCCCCGCGGCCCGCCTTTACTGCATCGATAAACTGCTGGTGAATACCGTCGAGCAGCCTCTGTACATGGCGGACTTCGTTACTTTTCAGCGGCGAAAAGGGATCAAGAATCCCCTTGTGTTCACCGGCGGTCATCAAACGCCGCTCGACACCGGCCTTTTTCAGGGTGTCGACAAAACCGAAGCCATCCATCAGCACGCCGATGGAACCGACAATGCTGGCCTTGTCGGCGTAAATCTCGTCAGCCGCGGCGGCGATGTAGTAGCCGCCGGAGGCGCAAATATCCGTAACCACCGCATACAGCTTGACCTGTGGATACTTGCCCCGCAAACGCTTGATTTCATCATACACATAGCCGGCCTGCACGGGACTGCCACCCGGGCTGTTGATGCGCAGAATGATGCCGGCGGTATCTTCGTCTTTAAAAGCCCGCCGCAGGCCACTGACCAGATTATCGGCACTGGCGGGCGTATTGGCGGCAATCACACCATCGAGTTCAATCAGTGCGGTATGTTTTCCGGTGGAAATGGCGCCATCATCCCACTTCATTGTCATTGGCACATAAAAAAACAGCACGAACAGGTAGATGAAGAACAGGGACTTGAAAAACACACCCCAGCGGCGCGCCCGGCGTTGCTCATTGAGGGCGGCAAAAGCCAGTCTGTTGACGACATCCCGCTCCCAATCCTTGTCGCCGGGGCCGGCCTTTTTGCGCTTCTTCGCATCGGGCTGGGCGACAATTTCCGGGCCACTGATCCACGCGTCATTCGGCTTCTGAGGCCCTGCGGGAGAATCAGAAGAACTGGGCGGGGGCTTGGGGGGATCCTGGTCGCTCATGGTATACCTTGTTCAGAATTTGAAAATCGGAGAAATTGGGATGTCTATCGACAAATCGTAGACAGGCTGAGACCGCCTGTCAGCTTCCGGGTTCAACGGCCGCCAGCCATGCGGGCAGCTCGCGGATGGTATCGAGACAGCCTCGGGGCTTGTGCTGATGCAGACGTTCCACCGCATGCACCCCGTAACTCACGGCCAGCGACACGGCACTGGCATTGTTCGCCATCTGCAAATCATATTCGGTATCACCGATCATCAAAGTGCGGGACGGCTCGACATCCAGCACCACCATAATCTCCTGCAACATCTGCGGGTGCGGCTTGGAGCGCGTCTCGTCGGAACAGCGGGTGATATCAAACAGTGGACGAAATCCACTGCTGTCCAACACCCGGTCGAGGCCTCGCCGTCCCTTGCCGGTGGCGACGGCCATCAGATAACCCTGCTGGCTCAACTCCCGCAGCACCTCTTCCGCGCCGTCGAAAGGCTCACAGGGGTCATCGGCGAGAAAATGATAACGGTAGCGATCAGCGATCTGCTCCCGCAGACCGGCCTCGATGCCGGGAAACAGGCGCTCGATGGCCTCGGCCAGACCCAGGCCTATGACGTCACTGATCTCGGCATGCGGCAGTTCTGGCAGATCCACATCGACGATGGCGGCCTTCATGCTGGCGACGATATGCGCCTCGGAATCCATCAAGGTACCGTCCCAGTCGAACACCAGTAGTTCAAAAGGCTTGTTCACTTCCCGGTTTTCTCCAGTTTGTTCAGCAGCACCGACAATTCATCGTCCAGCGGCGCGGTGACACGGATTTCATCATCAATCCCCGGCAGACGAAAGGCCAGGGAGTGGGCGTGCAAAAACAGGCGCTTCAACCCCTGCCGGCGCAGGGTCGCGCTGAACGCGGCATCGCCATATTTTTCGTCACCGGCGATGGGCTGACCGATACTCGCCGCGTGCACACGGATCTGGTGGGTACGGCCGGTCTTCAGCACCACTTCGGCCAGGGTCGCATCGCGATAGCGGGTCACGGGCCGGAACAGGCTCAGGGCCTGCTTGC
>JALTPW010000635.1 GCA_026999335.1 Chromatiales bacterium | reverse complement strand
ATTCCTTGTCACGTTTTATCTGGCAGATGGCAGTGCACAAGGGGAGGGGTTACACGGGTATTTCAGGTAACAGAGCGGCCATCGATTTCATCCGTAGAAACCTTGCCACACAGACGTTCGAAACCTGCCCGATCCCGTTTTACTCCCTTGCGACTAATCTGACCCAAGGGGGGAAGACGTTGTTCTCGTCGGGTGAGCTGGCGCCCCGCATCATGGCCAGCGCCGCCATGCCGGTATTGTATCGCCCGGTGGAGATCGATGGAGAGTTATTTAGCGACGGTGCGACGATTGAGTTGGCCTCTACCGAAGCGATCTGTTGCCGGCATAAACTCGATGCGTTGATCGTTCACCACACATCGGTTTGCCGTGAAGGCCCCGACGGGCTGGCGCATGCTCTGAAGCAACCGTGGTCATTGGTGGAAATTCTCTATCTGTTGCTTTATCGCAAACGCCCCTGGTACCTGAGCGAGCAGGCACTCGCCGTTCGCCACTGCCGGTGTGGTTGTGGCGCCCCTGTTGTGGTGATAGAGCCTGATCTGCCTGAAATCACCTGGCCGCTCAGCAAGGGTGGGGCTCAGGTACAGATAGCAGCCAAGCAGCAGGTTGAAGCGCTGTTGCAACCATATCTACCCATCACGGGCAGTCTTCCACATAAACTGCGCACCCTGCTTACCTCATGGCGGCATTGTGATTCTTAGGAGGTTGCATGATGAAAGTTGGTTTTTTTATGTTTCTGCTTGCTGGCAGCGTGATGTTGCAAGGTTGTGATGTGCTTGATCCTGAGCAAATTCAACAACGGCAACACCTACCAGGTGCTGATTTTGTTGCCGATCCACAGCACGGTGAGGCCCTGTTTCATGCTCACTGTGCGCGCTGCCATGGTGAAAAAGGATCCGGCACCGATCAGGGGCCACCTTTGGTGCACCAAGTCTACCGCCCGGGCCATCATGCGGACCTGACGTTTCACTGGGCGGTAAAAGACGGTGTCAAACAGCACCATTGGCACTTTGGTGATATGCCGCCGATTGCCGATGTTTCACCGCAACAGGTTGGGCATATTATCGCCTACATACGCCGCGAGCAGCGCAAGGCGGATATTCGTTAGATGGTTAAGCTGGATTCTGAGTAATATTTTTTTCTTGTTCATGGCCGGGTGTATTCCTGCTATCGGGAAAATACTGAATGGAAACCCGTGATTTTTTGGGAAACAAAAAACAATTAGCGAAAAAAGGTATAGCATGAATTCTGATCAATACATCTGGTTACTTTGGTCGAGCGCATTTTTAATACCGTGGGCTCTGGTCTATATAGTATTTCCTGCACAGCGGCGAGCGATGTTGTGGGCAAGTCTGTTCACCACGCCGTTTGGATTGAGTGAACCATTGTTTGTACCGGAATATTGGATGCCGCCGAGCCTGTTTGATCTGGCTGAAAATACCGGCTTTGATATCGAAAGCCTGATTTTCTGCTTCGGTATCGGTGGTATCGGTTCCGTATTCTACAATTTTTTAAGCAAAAAAATTCCGCAAGCGCTGGCCAGCTGTGAACGCAATCATCGCTTGCATCGCTATCATTACACGGCATTGGCGACACCGTTTGTGGTTTTTATAGTGCTCTATTTTTTTCCCTGGAATCCAATTTATCCCTCCATTATTGCCATGTTTGCGGGTACGCTGGCGACGATGTTGTGTCGACCGGATCTGAAACGAAAAACATGGATTGGTGGTCTTCTTTTTTTAGTTTATTACGCCATTTTCCTGGCAGGCCTGGAGTGGAGTGCGCCGGGCTATATCGAGCGGATTTGGAATATGGAAGCGCTGTCAGGCATCACCATTTGGTTCATGCCCATTGAAGAACTGTTGTTTGCTATCGGTTTTGGTATGTACTGGTCAGGGGTGTATGAACACTTTACGTGGCGAAAATTAAGAGATGCTGATCAAGATGTTGGATGAGAGACCGATGGATTTTCGACTTCTGAGACATATAAATTCTGAGACTGCAGAAGTAACTGCTTAGCGGAGACCGTACATGAAAGATCATTCACAGCACAACAAATCATCAAAATATAAAAAAAACAGCTTGACATTGGTGGGTGCCGTATCGATGGGCACAGGGGTCATGATCGGTGCCGGCATACTGGCTCTGACGGGACAAATTGCCGAACTTGCTGGCTCACTATTCCCTCTTGCTTTCCTTGCTGCGGCAGTGGTTACCGCTTTCAGTGCATATTCTTATGTAAAATTATCCAATGCCTATCCTTCTGCAGGGGGCATTGCCATGTTTTTGCAGAAAGCCTATGGAAAAGGAGTGATGACGGCTGCTGGTGCACTGCTCATGTATTTTTCGATGGTCATCAACCAGAGCCTGGTAGCAAAAACTTTTGGTACCTATAGCGTACAATTATTCGATATTGATCCCAGCAGTTGGATAGTACTTGCATTGGCGGTTGGGCTGCTCATTTTTGCCTTTTTACTCAATATCTCGGGTAATCGTGCGATTGGCCTATTCTCCCTGCTGATGGCTTTTATCAAAATTGGCGGTATTGTCGTATTCGCCGTTGGTGGTTTATGGATCGCTGATTTTTCCTTTGAAAGCAGCACGGCCGGTGTGACGGATACATCCATGACAGGGTTCATCGCCGCAATGGCGTTGGCTATTCTGGCTTATAAAGGGTTTACCACAATCACAAATAGTGGCTCAGAGATTGTTGATCCACATCGCAATGTCGGTCGCGCCATCATTATTTCAATTGCGATCTGTGTGGTGATTTATATTTTGGTTGCACTGGCTGTTGCGGGTAATCTTGGTTTGCCGGAAATTATCGCCGCAAAAGACTTTGCACTTGCAGAGGCGGCACGTCCGGTGCTGGGTGATTACGGCTTATGGTTCACCGTGGCATTAGCGATTGTCGCCACGGTTTCCGGTGTTATTGCCAGTATCTTTGCGGTATCACGCATGCTTGCTATGTTGACCGATATGAAGCTGGTTCCACACCGCCATTTTGGTATGCCGGGCAATATACAAAACCATACCTTGGTTTATACCATTGTGATAGCTATATTTTTGACCCTGTTTTTTGATTTGAGCCGCATCGCTTCACTGGGGGCTATTTTCTATTTATTGATGGATATCGCAGTGCATTGGGGTGTGTTGCGCCACCTCCGTAAGGAAATCAAGGCCAATGCAGCGATTCTGCTGACGGCAATTGCCTTTGATGTCATCGTACTGAGTGTATTTTTGATGGTGAAAGCATCTACGGATGTGATGGTTATCTACGCGGCATTGGTGGGGGTTCTGATTGTTTTTGTTGGCGAGAGAATTTTCTTACGCGAATCTTGAAATTACAGACAGACATAGTATGAATAGGTTGTCCGTACGGCAGCGCAATTGGACAGTTGCCCAAAAGGATGATAGGGAAGCAAAGGACGGAGATGTTTAAACTGAAGTTTCACGGTTTTTACTATGCTGGAACCCACTGCCAATGGAGGGGTGAGCTTTTTCGCTCGAGTTGTGCAGTTGATAGCAAACCCCACTTAAATGGGTTTCTCTCTAT
>JALTPW010000634.1 GCA_026999335.1 Chromatiales bacterium | reverse complement strand
ACCAGAGGTACAATAACGTATCGTATCCACTATCTTATTCCTTTTTCTATTTCTGGCATTCAGAACTCCGCATTATTTAGCCCAACATCTGTATATCGAGCCTGCTCGTTTTGCACCAACGCATCTGTCCAGCTTCGACTGTAAGTCAATGATTTTACAGATGATGTCTAACATACTACATAATCGCTCAAGAAAAAGTGAGATTTTCCCCCCTATCAATATTAATAAGGCGGTCTCCATATCTTCCTTTATAATTTTACAAATCGCTGTATTTATTGATGTTATTTTTTCTGCTCGCAACAAGAGCAGGCTGTTATTCGATGTATATGAAGTATGCTGACCGTATAGACAGTATATTTTCCAGGGAGATGGCCGTGACAAGTCCATATATTGTATCGACTTGTACTGAAGCTTGTTTGTGGAGAGGGGATACAGCCTTCAAACAGAAAAACCTACCTTATCCGGATCGGGCAGTTTATCTATTTTATCGGTAACGGAGCACTCTATGCCTCTGTGGCAGAATAAGTCCGTTCCAAGTTATCTATTTTTCGCTGGCCGTCAGCAGCCGATCCAGCTGGTTGGCGAAGGCCTGCCGGTCGCCGTGATTGAAGATGGGTGGGCCGCCGGTGTCGACGCCGCTGGCGCGCATCTGATCCATGAAATCCCGCATCGTCAGCCGTTGGCGGATGTTTTCCGTGGTGTACAGTTCGCCACGCGGGTTGATGGCCTGGCCTCCCTTCTCGATCACCTCGGCGGCCAGTGGAATGTCTGCGGTGATCACCAGGTCTCCCGCATTCAGTTGCTGCACGATGTAGTTGTCGGCGACGTCGAAGCCGGCGCCCACCTGTACTGATTTGATGAAACGTGAGGGCGGTGTGCGCAGGGGCTGGTTGGCGACCAGGGTCATGGGCACTTTCACCCGCTCGGCGGCGCGAAACAGGATGTCTTTGATGACCTTGGGACAGGCGTCGGCATCTACCCAGATCTGTAGTTTTGCCTCTGCAGGTTCAGCCATCACGCCCGTCGACGCGCTGACGCAGCAGGATGGGAAAATAGATATAAAAAAACAGGCAGAAGACGGTGATCCAGAGGAATTGTGAAATGCCGATCCACAGCAGGTAATGCTGTGTCGTCAGCAGCGGAATGATGACCCGTACCACGCTTGCCACCAGCAACACGGCAAACAGCCAGCCGAGAATTTTTGGCGGCTCGAAGACGTTACGCCCGGTGTGGCCGAGTGAGACGCGCGCCATCATGCCCACGGTCATCATACCGATACCGCCAACGGTGAAGGCATGCACGGCGAGGGAGGGCGAGATGTCTGTGAACAACAGGGCGAACTTGAGTGCAAAGCCGAAAATGATCCACAGGTAGGCGATGTACAGCACCCATAACAGAGGTTTTTGCCAGATTCCCGGTGTGTGCCAGCCGATCAGTCGTACGACATGTAGTACCAGCAGTGCTCCGGCCAGCCAGCCGGTGGCGGTGACGTTGTCGAGGAAGGCGTCGCTGATCCAGAGCAGGGTGAACAGTACCAGACTGGAACGATCCAGCCAAAGGTGGTTTTTCAGCTGTACGGGGTAGCCGACGCCCTTTTCGATAAAGAAGGGGATCACGCGCCGGGCCAGCAGCAGGATCAGGGCGAGCACAAGGTACAGGCCGGAATACAGGCCCATGCGCTCGCCATCGTCGACAATGCCCAAGGCGCCAAGATAGAACAGGATATTGCTGAGCAGCAGCAGAAAAACCTTGGTGACGACGCTGATCTGTTTTCGCTGCCGGCTTTTTACCACAGGGTGCAGCACGGCGGCAAACAGCAGCAGGGCAAACAGGCAGTCGATGATCGCGTACAGCGCCAGTGGCAGATCTACCCAGGCCAGTGGCAGCAGCCGTGCGACTACCCAGAGTATGAACAATGCCACCAGCGGGCGCCCGTTGAGGGTCTGTACGCCGGTCCAGTTCATTACTGCGGTGAGCAGGAAACCGGCGATGACGGCCAGGCTGTAGCCGAAGATCATCTCATGGGCATGCCAGGTGGCGGGGGATATCTCGCCCAGCTGGAAGGGCCAGCCAATGGCCAATATGCCCATCCAGTAGAGCATAGCGGCGGCGGTAAAGGCGGCGCCACCAAGAAAGAAGGGGCGGAAGCCGAGCCGGAACAGGGCAATCCGGTTATCAAACGCGGGTTTGTCTTCGATGTTGAGCATGGGGGACGACACGGCGGGAGGATGGCTGAAAACCGCAGTGTTCAGCCATTTCCCTCAGGAGTCAAATCACGTTTGTTTATTCGTCCCATTTTAAGGTTAAAACTACCGCCTTTAGGCGGTTAGATTTATCCGTGCCGCTTGTTGTATGGGTTGTTGACGGTGCGACGTATGAAGGCAAGTTGTTTCGGTCGTCACTGTAGAATGCTGGTGAGCGTGAGCGTGAGCGGTAGCGAACCGCATCGTTGGCGTTATCACGTTCTGGGCGCGGGTGGTGACAGGTGTTTGATCGATGCGGTTCATGGAACTCACCACATGCGGATTGCCGAGAATCATGGCTGGACCGGGTAAAACGAACCGACCCGTATCCGAACCTTCAGTCCGTAAGACTAAACCGCCTGCTTTAGCAGGTGGTTGTTGAGTCTGTCTCCGCTGCTGTTTATGTGCGGTGTTTTTCTTCCACCATCTGGTCAATGGCGATCATGATGTCGTCACTGGCCGATTCCATGCTCTCGTACAGGACGATGATGCCACCTTCCTGGGTCTTCCGCCCACTGGTCTGGCTGTCGGTCAGGCTCGTCAGGATGCGGTGGGCGCTGTCGTGGACGGCCGCGTGCGGTGATTCCATGGTCTGGAAAGAGGCTGTGCCGCCAAAGTATGTCTGGCCTTCACCGCCGTAGTACCACTTGCCCAGGCGGCAGTTGTGGTGATCTATCCGCACCGCCTCGGCCTCACTGGACTCGGTGCCCGTGCTGAGCACCATGTAGGTTTTCTGCTTGTAGAGCATATGGTCTACCTTGATCAGTGAGGCAAAACTGATGTCATGGGCGAGGTTGACGGAGCGGCGTGTGGCATTGGCCTGATCGGCGAATTCGCCAAACTTGCCTTGCAGGTCGGTGATGTTGTTCTGCATGAGTCCGGCCTTTTCCTGCATGCGGCTGGCGGTGTCTTCCATGCTGGCAGTCTCTTTGCGGAAGGTGGTGACGACCTTGGCGATCTCGCTGGTGGCATTCTTGGTATTGGTGGCCAGTTGTTTTACTTCGTCGGCGACCACGGCAAAACCGCGACCGTGGTCGCCGGCACGGGCGGCTTCGATAGAGGCATTGAGGGCCAGCAGGTTAGTCTTTTCGGCAATTTCGCTGATCATCGACAGAATACCGCTGATCTCATTGCTCATGGTGTGCAGTTGGGCACTGGCGAGGCTGTTGGCCTCGATCATGTCGACGGTGTCTTGCAGGCCGGCGACCATTTCGTGCAGGCTCTGCTGGCTTTGCTCGGCCTTTTCGGCGGTCTCATCGGTGATGCTGTGCACCTCTTTCATTTCTGCGGTGATACGGATCAGGTCGGTTTGACTGTTCAGCAGATTCTTCATCATATTGCCGGTATTCAGTGTTTGCAGTTTGGACATCAACTCATTTTGTTGGATATAGATGGTGTTCTTCTCCATCGCGTCCAACGAGGCGTTGATATTGTCGAAGCTTTTGACGATGTCGCCGTACAGGCCATCGCTGTAAGTGCGGCGGTGATAGTGTCCCTCGCTGACGTTGAGAAAGCAGGCATTGACATCACGGAAGAAGGTTTCAATTTCATCCAACGACTCGTTCAGATCCCAGGCGATGAGTCCCAGCTCACCCATGTGGGGGACTTGGGTGATGCGTTGACTGTAGTTGCCTTTGCACATGGCGTGGAGTACCTCGCGGATCTTGGCAATGGCATCCAGCGGGAGGGACAGGCGGATGTGGCAGACGATACCGAAGGCCGTGGCGGCAATGGGAAACAGCCACATCCAGGGCTGGAAGCTTCCACTGAGATAGACACTGAGAATGGCTGCCCATATGAGCAGGGCATTGACGACAAGGTACAGCCTAGCCCTGGAGGCCAAGAATAAACGGTTCATACTCGATGTTTCCTTCTTGCAGGCGGGATTGCAGGATGCGGGTGCCGGCGGCGACGGCGTCACGCGTACCCGCGGCCTGTTCGGCGGTGAGCATTTCCCGGTAAATGGGCTCGATGGCATCCAGTGCTTCGCGTCGAGGCATGCGACGCACGGAAAGGTAGCCACAGATTTTGTGCTGATCGTCGTAGTCGGGATTGATGTTGGCAAATACCCAATAGAAGCTCCCGTCCTTACACAGGTTTTTTACGAAGGCGAAGCATTCCCGCCCTTGCTTGATGGTATCCCACAGCAGTTGGAATACGGCGCGGGGCATGTCCGGGTGGCGCAGGATGTTGTGTTGTTGGCCGAGCAGTTCGCGCTCGCTGTAGCCAGCAATGTGCATGAAGGTGCGGTTGGCGTAGGTAATGCGGCCACGGGTATCGGTCTTGCTGACGATGAACGAGTCACGATCCAGCGAGCGTTCCACCGTAGTGGGCGTGATGCGGTTTTTCATTGATTTTTGTCGCTTGAGATGCCTGCAGGCTATAGCGACGGAGAGGGAGGCGATCTTTAGTCTGTTTCTGTTGGGGGGAGATTCAGCCGCCGGTCATGGACATGAAGCGCACGATCTGGCCGGGCTTGTCGTTGAATTCGTGACGTTCGGGTTTGAGGGTGATGGCTTGGCGGATGGCGTTGTCCAGCGCATCGTCATCGATACCGTTGCGAAGCAGCGGGCGCAGTTCGACGCTGTGCTCCTGCCCGAGGCAGAGATACAGTGTACCGTCCACGGACAGGCGCACGCGATTGCAGGTCTCGCAGAAGTGTTGTGACAGGGGGGTGATGAAGCCGAGGCGCAGCGCCGTGCCGGCGACGCGCAGGTAACGGGCGGGACCGCCGCCAGGCATCACGCTGGGTACCAATTTGAAGCGACGCTCAAGGCGTTCACGGACGTTTTTCAGGCTAATGAAATGGGCGTTGGCGTCACGGCCGGTGTCGCCCATGGGCATGGTTTCGATAAAGCGCAGGGTGAAGCCATGTTCGATGCAGAAGTCGACCATGGCTTCTACGTCGTCATCGTTGACGCCTTGCATGACGACCATGTTGATTTTGATGGGAGAAAAGCCGGCGGCCTTGGCGGCCATTAGGCCGTCGGTCACCTTTTTCAGTTTACCGCCGGTGATTTCGCGGAAGCGTGTGGGGTCGGGGGTGTCGAGGCTGACGTTGAGGCGTTGTACACCGCTGGCCTTGAGTGCTTCGGCGTGACGCGCCAACTGCACGGCGTTGGTGGATAAGGACAGATCGTCGATACCCGGCAGGGCGTGCAGGCGGGCGGCAAGCCCGGGCAGGTTTTTGCGTACCAGCGGCTCGCCACCGGTGATGCGTACCCGGCGGGTACCGAGACGGGCGAAGGCGGCAATGACGCGCTCGATCTCGTCGAAGCTGAGCCAGTGTTCGGGAGCCTCGAAGTTGTTGAAGTCCTTGGGCATGCAATAGAAGCAGCGCAGGTCACAGCGATCCGTGACCGAAAGGCGGACGTATTCGATGCGGCGGCCG
This sequence comes from Chromatiales bacterium, assembly GCA_026999335.1. Classification (GTDB taxonomy): domain Bacteria; phylum Pseudomonadota; class Gammaproteobacteria; order SZUA-152; family SZUA-152; genus DRQN01. Next base: position 4,102 of record JALTPW010000634.1, on the reverse strand, counting down.
AAGGGATCGGTGAGCTGTTGCATGACGGGTTTCCGTGGGAGCGGGCCATGCCCGCGAGGTGCTTTTATCGATAGTGATAATCAACAATGATAATCAACGCAAAGAAAACCGTTTGGAAATCTTTGCGTTCTCTGCGCCTTTGCGGCCTCTGCGTTTCAATCTGTTTTGGCAAAACAGATCGCGGGCATGGCCCGCTCCTACCGGAGTTTAGCCTCCCGTTGGAGTAGTCTCTACCCTTCAAATGGTCTGGTAATACAGATTCTGTGGGTGTTTGGCCTGGGCGAAAAAGAACCAGCGCTCGGCCAGCAGGCCCACGTACTGGGTGGCAAAGGCCAGCCCCAGCAGGGTGACAGAATTATTTTGCAGGCCAAGCACCAGCAGCAGGATCGGCAGCGGGAAGACCAGCACCAGAAAGATCCACTTAATCGACTTGAAGAAGACGGCGGTTTTGCCGTGAAAAAATTCGCGGGTGTTGAAGGATCCACCCATGGCGCCCTGGGCCTTTTGCTGGATCTGTGCATGGCGTATGCCGATGGCGCTAGCCAGGGTGGAGCGGTGCTTGATGCGCTGGTTGCGGATTAGCGAGGCGCCACGGGTGAAGAACGCCAGCACGGTAAAGGCGATGGCCCAGCCGCCATAGAATTTTACTAGTTCGGGCGCCATGCTGGCGGCCAATACGGTGGCCAGGGTAAAGCCGGAGGCGATGCCGAACAGGGTGTAATTAATCGGTGTGAGTGGTGTGCTCCATTCCTGCAAAAACTTCAGACAGCCGTAAATCATGCCAGTGCAGATAAACAGGGCAAAGGCCGCAATCACACCCAGCAGGCCCACCAGATAGGTCAGCTCACCTTGCGGTGGGGCATTTTCGCCGAACAGATTCGGGTTATAACCCAGGTAATGCAGCAGGCCGTAGACGAACACCAGTCCCATGAAGATGGGCAGGACAATGACCTCACGCGACAGCCAGGAGGTGCGCCACATGGCGGCCGAGCGCCAGGCCCGCTCCGGGCGACCGAGATGGAAGAAGGAGGCGACCAGGCCGGCCACCAGCAGCGCCAGGGCAATCATGCTGCTGGCGCCGAAATAGCTGCCGTCGGGCAGGGGCAGGGCGCCGATGTCGGCATAGGCCTGCACCGTTATCAGGGCCAGAAACAGACCCTGAGCGGCACCGATCAGGGTGGTCAGAAAAATGACGGAGAATGCGGGATGCATGTGAACCTCAATGCTTAATGCTCAATGTTTAGTGTTTAATGCTTTTTGCGTTGTTTTGACAATGGCGGTCAGTAGCCGGATCAATTCTTCGCAGCTGTCAATTAATGTGCCTGCGGCGCCTTGTGGCAAGTATTTACTGTCACGCAATAACCTCAGCCAGTAATGTGTCTCTCGTGCTTCCTTCGAGGCGATGGCCATCTTCGCGGCAAAATCTTTTTTGCTTTGTGCAGCGCCAGCTTCCTCGACATTGGCACCTATGCTGGTTGCGGAACGAAGTAACTATCGACTCAAGGTGTATTCACGTTCATTCCTTTGTAGATCTCTGACAACGTTGATTGTTTGCAGGGCAAACTGAAAACTTTTTTCCTGAACCGCTCTTGCCTTCATGGTGGTGGCTCCTTCCACTGCGTTGATATGTTTGTGCTCTCTTTTTCATTAAGCATTCAACATTAAGCATTCAACATTGAGCATTCAACATTCGTGGCAAACGCTTCGCGTTTACCACGACGCCGTGTCTTCGAGGAAGTTCTCATTCTCGTCTACCTTGGGCAGGTGGCCTTCCTTTTTTAGCGGGTTGTCCGTGCGCACCAGTTCGTCCTTGTGGATTTTCATTTTGGTCTTGCGCCGTGGCAGGTAGTGATTGCTCGGCTGGGTGCCCCATTCGGGCATCAGTGGGTACCCTCCCTGTTCACGGATGGCGGCGGAGACCTCGGACTCCGGGTCGTGCACGTCGCCGAACAGGCGTGCGGACGTCGGGCAGGCCAGCACGCAGGCGGGTTTACGCTCGGCCTCGGGCAAAGTCTCGTCGTAGATGCGATCCACGCACAGGGTGCATTTTTTCATCACCTGCTGTTTTTCGTCGATCTCACGAGCGCCGTAGGGGCAGGCCCAGGCGCAGTATTTGCAGCCGATGCATTTGTCGTAGTCCACTAGCACGATGCCGTCTTTTTTGCGTTTGTAACTGGCGCCAGTGGGGCACACGGGCACGCAGGGTGGATCCTCGCAATGCAGGCAGCTTTTTGGGAAATGCACGGTCTCGGTGTGTGGGAACTCACCCACTTCGAAGGTCTGCACGCGGTTGAAGAAAGTACCGGTGGGATCCTTGCCGTAGGGACGTTCGTCCACCAGCGGGCCAGCGCTGCCGGAGGTGTTCCACTGCTTGCAGTTGGTGACGCAGGCGTGGCAGCCGACACAGACGTTGAGATCAATCACTAAGGCCAGTTGGGTCATATCGATACCAATATTTTATAGGGGCATGGCCCGCCGATAACGAAACCGAGGTTGCAATGGTGGGCGCTGCCCATCCGACGGTCTTGCATCATCTTTATTTTCTTTTGCCGGCGAAATAGGCCAGCCAGGATTTGCGTTCGGGCTGTCCGGGCACGGGTTGCAGGGTGTCGAATTGCGGTGAGCTTTGTTGTTTTTCACTCGGGTCTGCCTTGTACACGCGGACTTGCACGTCGTACCAGGCGGCCTGGCCGGTGATGGGGTCGGAGTTCGACAGGTTGGTGCCGTGCTCATGGGCCGGCAGTTCCTCGGCAATCAAGTGATTGAGCAGAAAACCTTTTTCGGACTCGTTGGCATCCGGGGTTAGATTCCAGGCGCCTTTAGCCTTGCCGATGGCGTTCCAAGTCCACACGGTGCCGGGTTCGACGGCCTCGGAGAAGCGGCACATGCAGCGTACCCTGCCGTGCATGGACTCCACCCACACCCAGTCGCCGTCGTCGAAACCACCGGCGGCGCCGACCTTGGGGCTCATGTACAGATAGTTGTGGGCATGAATCTGGCGCAGCCAGGCGTTCTGTGAATCCCACGAGTGGTACATGGCCATGGGGCGCTGGGTGACGGCATTGAGTGGATACTTGTGCTTGTCGCTGAGTTGACCTTCCAACGGTTCGTAATAGAACGGCAGCGGATCGAAGTAGGTTTCGATGCGTTTGCGCAGGCGATCCGGCGGCTGTTTGCCGCCGTATTTGCCCTGTGCGGCGAGACGGAATTTTTGCAACACCTCGGAATAGATGTGGATGTTGATGGGATCCGTGTAACGCGTCAGGCGATGATGTTGCGACCATTCCAGGTAACCCTGATTCCAGTTACGCATGTACTGGTAGGATTTGGGCAGTGTGTAATGAAACACGCAGTTGTTCTTTTCGTACATCTCCCACTGCTTAGGGTTGGGCTCGCCACGCATGGCCTTTTCGCCGTCCTTACCGCGCCAGCCGGCGAGGAAGCCGATGCCGGAGCCGGGTTCGGTCTCGAAGTTGGTGATGAAGTCCGGGTAGTCGCGAAATTTGCGCGTGCCGTCCGCATGGGTGAAGGCCGGGAAGCCGAGGCGTGAGCCCAGCTCGATGAGCACTTCCTGGAAGGGTTTGCATTCACCGGTGGGTGGCAAGACAGGGATGCGTACCGAGTCCGCCGGGCCATCGAATTCGGAAATGGGCCGATCCAGCATGGACATCACGTCGTGGCGTTCCAGGTAGGTCGTGTCCGGCAACACCAGGTCGGCAAAGGCCACCATTTCGGACTGAAACGCATCACAGACGATGAGGTAGGGGATTTTATATTCGCCTTTTTCATCCTTGTCGTTGAGCATCTTGCGTACTTCCACCGTGTTCATGGTGGAGTTCCAGGCCATGTTGGCCATGAAGATCATCAGGGTGTCGATGCGATAGGGGTCACCGCGCCAGGCATTGGTGATGGCGTTGTGCATCATGCCGTGTACCGACAGCGGGTATTCCCAGGAGAAGGCCTTGTCGAGGCGCACTGCTTCGCCGTCGTCATCGACGAACAGGTCGTTGGGGTCGGCCGGCCAGCCCAGCGGCATGCCTGCCAGCGGGGTATTGGGTTTTATGTCCTGCGCATTGTTGGGAGTCTTGGGGCAGGGCGGGAT
>JALTPW010000633.1 GCA_026999335.1 Chromatiales bacterium | reverse complement strand
CACGGTTTTTCCATTGATCTTGCGTGCAAAAACCATCGCCGTCCCACACAGCGGACAATAAGTAACCGCGACGGTATCGCCAGCAATCACATCATTGACAATTTCATGCCACACCAAAATACGCAGTGGATAAGCACGCGCTACGTCCCCACGCACAAGCCCGATAACCAGATCATCATCATGCAGATAATCCACCTTGTTGGCGGCGATAAATTTTGGCTGATCGATGGAAGGAATGCCATCACGCGGTGGGCCGCCGGTAATAATCTCATGCTTGTCGATGGATATCGCAGACAGATCAAAACCATTATTTTCCTGTGCCTGCACCCAGGAAGAAAAGCAGATACATACAACGATAAAACACGTGCCCAAGCTGAAATTTCTACGGATTGAATACAATGGAAAAAATACCTATGTGGTTGTGATTCACAATTAATAATCCATTATTTTCTTGTCGTGCGCTTCCCTTCCAACTGACGTGCAAATAAAAATTCATTAACACGTAGGTTGGGGTGAACGTTTTTTGTGAACCCCAACATGCCAAAAAACCTGTCTCCGAAGCTATATTCAAATCACCTGTAAAATGACACTGCCCGTTTTTAGTGCACAAGGGTGGCAATGCCCCCATGCAACGGGACTCAGGCAGAAGACGGCACCATCTCCGGCTTTCCTTTTTTGTTCACTGCCACATAGGTCAATGTGGCTTCGGTCACTTTTACCACTTCAATGCCTTCACGATAACGTTCGGCATAGACTTCAACGGAAACGATAATGGAGGTACGGCCGGTTTTTTCAACATGTGCATAACAACTCAGCAAGTCCCCGACATAGACCGGTTTTTTAAAATGCAACGCATTGACGGCTACGGTCACCACCCGTTTGCCAACATGGCGTATCGCCGCGATGGAGCCGGCGATATCCACTTGCGACATAATCCAACCGCCAAAAATATCGCCACCGGCATTGGTGTCGGTGGGCATGGCAGGCACTCGCGTGGTCGGTTCGCCATCAGGTAGTTTGCAGGATGCAAGCATTTCAGTGTCCCGAATAAAGTTGTTCAATACGCTCTGCACTGCGGGTAAGAATGGCTGCGCGCCGCAGCTTCAGGGTTGGCGTCATAGTCTCGCTTTCTATCGACCACGGCTCGAGCTGTAAAGAAACATCACGAATCACCGCATAGCCGGGAAAGTCGTGCAGCCGCTGCACGATGTGCTCACAGACCATTTCTCTGGCGGCCTTGCTTTGCAGTGACTCGGGGTCGGTGGGATTCAGGCCCAGCCGTTCCGTCTCGGCCTGCCAGCAGTGTTCATTCAGCACCACCAATGCCGTTAGATAGGGACGCCCCTCACCCACCACCAGCACCTGTTCGATGAGTGGATCCAGTGCGATGGCCATTTCCATGTCTGCCGGAGGTACCTTTTCTCCATTGGACAGGACGATGATTTCCTTGAGACGGCCAGTGATATAGATATGGTTGTTTTCGATACGCGCCTTGTCACCGGTGTATAACCAACCATCATCGTCGATCATCTCACTCGTGGCCTCCGGATTGTGCCAGTAACCAAGCATCACCGCCTCGCTACGCACCAGCAGTTCGTCGTTTTCTCCAATGCGAACCTCGACACTCTCGAAGGCAATACCGACGCTGGCCGGATCATTGTCATCGACGGGATTTCCGGACACCATCGGGCTGGTCTCGGTCAACCCGTAGCCCTGCACAAGATTGAGCCCCAGACCAATAAAAGTCTTCGCCACCTTGGGTGACAGTGGCGCACCACCACAAATCGCCAAGCGTAACCGGCCACCGAGTTTCGCCATCACCTTATTCGCCACCAACCGTTTCAACAACGGCCAGGCCAGACCGCCGCTACCACCCTCAAACCGCCGCCAACCCGCTTCCACGGTTGCATTAAACAGTTTTTGTGCAAAAGGTGACTTTTCTTCCAGCCCGGTGAGTATCTTGTTGTAGACCCGCTCATAGATGCGCGGCACGGAAATCAGAATGGTCGGTTGCTGGCTCAGCAGGTCTTCGGCCAACTCCTGTACCGAGCGAGCATAGGCCACTGTCGATCCACACATGACCGGGATGTAATAACCCAACGTCCGTTCCAGCATATGCGACAGCGGCAGAAAGGATAGCAACAGGTCTTCGCGATATATGGGAAAATAAGGCAGCGCAGAATGGGCATTGGAGAGAATATTGTGGTGGCTGAGCATCACGCCCTTGGGCCGCCCGGTGGTACCCGAGGTATAGACTATGGTAGCGAGATCTCCAGGCAACGGTGTGGCCAACTGTAAATTGCCATCACCGGTATTTGCCTCTTCCTGCTCCCATTCCTGCAGACATATCTTACGCGGATAGAGCATGTTCTCGGCACACGCCTGCACCGTCACCAAACGGATCAGGCCTTGCAACTGTGGCGCAATGGGTTCGAGCACATCCAATGCCTCCTGCCCTTCCACAAGCAGTATCTTTACGCCGGCATTCTGCAGTACATAGGCGACATTCTCTGCACGATCATTGATATACAACGGCACCACCACCAAACCCAGGCTGAGCGCCGCCTGTTCGAACATCACCCACTGCGGGCTGTTGCGCAGCATGATGGCGACACGGTCACCGGCAGTCAATTCTTCACTTTGCAGCGCCGCTTGTATTTTCTCGACATGAGCGTAGACCTGCTCCCAGCTCAACGACGTCCACTGCTGCGCCGCTTGATCAAAATAACGGTAGGCAATGGCTGTGGGCGTGCGTAAGACACGCTCACGAAACAGGCCGTGCAGACCGTCAACCGTATTGGGTGAAATTACATCCAGAGTTTCTTGTTGCATATGGGCACCATTTATAGTGATTAAACATCAACCAAGCCAGCCGCTCTTAACAGGCGGTTATCGGCATAAAGTCATTCAGCTCGTTCTTCCTGTGTCAGCCAACTTTCATCCGCTTGGAAACGTTCGCCGTGGTTCTTGTGTAAATCGTCCATCTTCTTCGCCAGCTTATCCCGGCCAACCTGTTCGATATAATGCAGTGGCCCGCCACGGAAAGGAGCGAAGCCGGTACCGAAGATAATCCCCGCATCGAGCAGATCCGCATCGCTGACCACCCCTTCGCGCAAGCAGGCGAGAACCTCGTTGAGCAGGCGGGCAATCAGGCGATCCTGCGTATCGGGCGGGCAATATTCACCCCGCCCCGCCTTCGTCCCCAGGGGCTTACCCTGTTTGTCGTAACGATAAAAGCCATGCCCGCTCTTTTTGCCCAGACGGCCGGCTTTCACCAGTTCACGCAGGCGGCCCGGCACTTCCACTCCCAGTTCCTTCGACAGGATCTCCGCCACTGACAGGCAGATATCCAGCCCCACCGTGTCCGCCAACAGGATCGGCCCCATGGGCATACCAAACTTCAGCGCCTCGGCGTCGATCACCTTGGGCGCCAGTCCCTCGGCCTCCAGCGTCACCGCCTCCAGCAGATAGGGCATCAGCACGCGGTTGACCAGAAAGCCGGGGCTGGAGTTGACCGGCAACGGTAAACGATCAATATGACGGGTGAAGGCTGCGGCCTTTT
>JALTPW010000632.1 GCA_026999335.1 Chromatiales bacterium | reverse complement strand
CGGTGGCCACGGATTTCCGCCTCATCGCGCACACCGCCCAGCGACATGCGAATGAACTTGCGGTTGGTGGCACGGGCAATGGACTTACCCAGCGAGGTCTTGCCCACACCAGGCGGCCCCACCAGACAGAGGATCGGCCCCTTCACCTTGCGTGCACGCTGTTGCACGGCCAGATATTCAAGGATACGCTCCTTGACCTTCTCCAGCCCATAGTGATCCGCTTCCAGCACCGCTTCGGCCTTGGCCAGATCATGGCGCACCTTGCTGCGCTTCTTCCACGGCACATTGATCATCCAGTCGATATAGTTGCGCACCACCGTCGCCTCGGCGGACATGGGCGACATCATACGCAGCTTGTTCAACTCGTTATCGGCCTTTTCCCGGGCCTCCTTGGACATGCCCGCTTCTTCGATCTTGCGCGCCAGGTCATCCAGTTCATTGTGGCCCTCGTCGAGGTCGCCCAGTTCCTTCTGAATGGCCTTCATCTGTTCATTGAGGTAATACTCGCGCTGGCTCTTCTCCATCTGTCGCTTGACCCGCCCGCGAATGCGCTTCTCGACCTGTAACAGGTCGATTTCCGCCTCCATCAGGCCAATCAGGTGTTCAAGGCGCTGGCGCAGATCGCTCATTTCGAGAATTTTCTGCTTTTCCTCAACCTTCAACGACATGTGCGCGGCAATGGTATCCGCCAGACGACCCGGCTCCTCAATACCGGCCAGAGAGGAGAGAATCTCCGGCGGCACCTTTTTGCTCAGTTTCACGTACTGGTCAAACTGAGCCAGTACCGAGCGCATCAATACCTCACCTTCACGCTCATCCAGGTCGATGGCCTTGCTGGACTCCAGCAGGCTGATCTGTGCCTGGAAATAGTCCTCGGTGCCCATAAAATTCAGCACCTTGGCACGTTCACCGCCTTCGACCAGCACCTTGATGGTGCCGTCAGGCAACTTCAGCAACTGGAGGATATTGGCCACCGTACCCGTACGGTACAGGTCGTCCATTTCGGGCTCATCCTGTGAGGCGTTTTTCTGTGCCGCCAGCAGAATCTGCTTGTCATCTTCCATCGCAGCTTCCAGCGCACGAATGGACTTGTCACGCCCCACAAACAGGGGGATGACCATATAGGGATAAACCACTACATCTCGCAGCGGCAGCACGGGAATGACCTGCAGCGGGTCATTGATTACATCTGAAATTTTGTCTTTTTCGGACATCGAGTATCCCTCGAAAATAATACGGCCGGCGGTTTCATGTCTGGATCCTGTAAGTGGTCGTGTTTGCAGGATCCAGGCTCTGTCTATTCATCACTTCGGCACACCTTCGCCCTCTCTTTAAGAGGCGCCTCAGCACTCAATCTGAGGCCGCTCCGCAGCAACTTCAAGTAAAAAACCGAAAAGAATGCCCTGAAACGACAACGCCGGACACTTGGCCCGGCGTTTTATCCTGATCCAGGAGCCTGTCGGACTTAGGTAATCGTCGCGAGCATGGTAGGGGAATGAGGGCAAATGATCATGATTTTGAGGCGCATAGTGAATCTACGCAACGAACCGTTCAATCCGATGCCGCCCGATGCTGCTCCCCCCCTTCATAGATCAGCAGGGGCTTGGATTTATGGCATATCACGTCTTCATCCAGGATGACCTTGCTCAAACCGTCCAGGGACGGCAAATCATACATGGTATCGAGCAGCACCTGTTCCAGGATAGAACGCAATCCGCGTGCACCCGTCTTGCGTTTCATCGCCTTGCGGGCCACCGCATGTAAGGCCTCATCACGGAATTCCAGCTCCGCATCCTCCATTTCAAACAGCTTGGCGTACTGTTTGGTAATCGCGTTTTTGGGCTCGGTGAGAATCCGCACCAGGGCATCCTCGTCCAGTTCTTTGAGGGTGGCGATCACCGGCAGACGACCCACGAACTCCGGAATCAGGCCGTACTTGGTCAGATCTTCGGGCGCAACGCCCTCAAGCACCTCGCCAATGCTCTTCTGATCGTCCTTACTCTGCACCTGGGCCGAAAAACCGATACCGCTCTTTTCCGAACGATCACGAATCACACGATCCAGTCCGTCAAAAGCACCCCCACAGATGAACAGGATATTGCCCGTATTGACCTGCAGAAATTCCTGCTGCGGATGCTTGCGGCCACCCTGCGGCGGCACCGAGGCGATGGTGCCCTCGATCAGCTTCAGCAGTGCCTGCTGGACACCTTCCCCGGAAACATCACGGGTAATGGAAGGATTGTCGGATTTACGCGAAATCTTGTCGATTTCATCGATATAGACAATACCGGTCTGAGCCTTTTCAACGTCATAGTCACACTTCTGCAACAGCTTCTGGATGATGTTCTCGACGTCTTCACCCACATAGCCCGCCTCGGTCAGCGTCGTGGCATCAGCAATGGTGAAAGGGACATTCAACAGACGCGCCAGCGTCTCGGCCAACAGGGTTTTGCCGCTGCCGGTGGGGCCGATGAGCAGGATATTGCTCTTGGCCAGCTCGACATCATCTTTCTTGATACCCGCTTCTAAACGCTTGTAATGATTATAGACGGCGACGGAAAGGATCTTCTTTGCCTGCGGCTGGCCGATGACATACTCATCAAGAATCCCGTTGATCTCACGCGGCGTTGGCAGCTTGCTCTCACTCAGTGAAGCAGCTTTGTCCTCCACTTCCTCGCTGATGATGTCATTACACAGCTCGACACATTCGTCACAGACAAAGACAGAGGGGCCCGCGATCAACTTGCGAACTTCATGCTGACTCTTGCCGCAAAAGGAGCAATACAACAACTTGCCGTTGTCATCCCCACTCTTGTCGTTTTTGTCGTCACTCATAGATTACCTCTCGGCGCCACTGACGGCCGCCCTCTCCTTATATACTCTTGCGTAAAGATATCGTCTCTGCCCGCATGTAACTTTAACGCCTGCAGACAACTTTAGCGCCGCCGGAACGACCTGACAAGCACATTACTTACTTGGTGCTTTCGGTGGCATCACGGGCATTAAGCACCTGATCGATCAGGCCATAAGCCACAGATTCCTCACCACTCATGAAGTTGTCACGATCCGTGTCCTGCTGAATCGTCTCCATCGGCTGCCCCGTGTGCCGGGCAAGAATCTTGTTCAGGCGTTCACGCACCAGGAGGATTTCCTTAGCATGGATCTCGATATCCGTGGCCTGGCCCTGCACACCGCCCAGCGGCTGATGAATCATCACCCGCGAATGCGGCAGACAGAAACGCTTGCCAGCAGCACCACCAGCCAACAACAATGCCCCCATGCTGGCGGCCTGGCCAATGCACAGGGTGCTGACATCGCAGTTGATGAACTGCATGGTGTCATAGATCGCCAGTCCCGCCGTCACGGAACCACCCGGGGAATTGATGTAAAAGTGGATATCCTTGTCGGGATTGTCCGACTCCAGAAACAGCAGCTGGGCAACAATCACATTCGCCACATGGTCATCCACCGGACCAACCAGGAATATCACGCGCTCCTTGAGCATACGCGAATAGATGTCGTAAGAACGCTCGCCACGGGCGGACTGTTCAACGACGATGGG
>JALTPW010000631.1 GCA_026999335.1 Chromatiales bacterium | reverse complement strand
TGTATGAACTTATTTCAGCAGGAGTCATCTTCGCTCAGTCTCGCCAAGAAAAGGAGAAAAGCTGCGTGGAATGACCGCTATCGCGCTAAGGTTATGTTTTCAAGCTGATTTTAATGCGGTGGCCCTGATGCGAACCCCGTCACCACAGCCCTGCAAAGCCAGGGCAAACAGCGCTAGGAGCAGCATCGGAAGGTGAGTAAAGCGTGTTGTCAGGCAGTGCAGAGTCATGACGTTGTCCTTAGGTAAGTGTGCTGCGTCCTTGGTGAAGATGGAACGTGAACGCATTTTAAGGCGAAACAATGCATGAAATCCTACCACAATCTGAAGGATTTTTCGGCAAATAGTGGGTAACCTGGAATGGATAGATGGCATAGGAGAGCGTTACCATTATCCTGAAAAACCAAGGGGATACGGAAAATTTCTCAGGTTTTACGTCAGACGACAACGGGCTTTCATCTCCCGTGCGGTACTTTCCGACATCAGTCCACTGTCTGGCCGGATGTCTTTATATAGTGTACAAAGTGCGCCCCAAGCATCTTCTAACCAGAACCACTGAGGCCATATTCAGCTTCGTGACGTGGTGGTGATATGGGTGGTGCAAGAGATGTTAGTCATGAAAGAGGTATTCCCCATTGCTTGTTTCAGTCGAAAACCCCAAACATTGCTTGTTTCAGTCGAAAACCCCAAACCAATCCAATACACCAAATACAATCAACGCTAAGCCAGATAAGACAAACAGCGTACAAAACACGCGCGCCAACACTCGGTCAAACACCGTTGTGTGTTTGTACAATAAATCAGCATTTGCATGGAATGCCTTATTTTTTAGTCTTTTTTCTAATACTGCCGGTAACGACAACGCCTGAGCTACATTGAGAATATCCCAGCCGCTAACGAATTCAATACCCAACTCATACTTGGTTTCAGGGTTCTTTCTGAGCTTGCGAACAGTGACCTGACCAAAAATAACAAATAAAATCCATGCGACAAAAATTGCCGCTAGTATCACAGAAAAAATCATCTCCCCCTGTGTCATAAAACACCTAGTAACTTCATAATACTATCGTACACTCCTCCACTTTTCTCTTTTGTAATATAGTTTGCCCCCATAGAGGCAGCCGCAGCCGTAACAATAAGACCGACCCAGCCAACAGGTGTAGCTAGAACAAAAAAAGCAACACCTGCTTTCACGGTTAGTATGCCCGCAGTCGCACTCACTGCAAAACTACTCGACTCAATAAACAGTTCTCGCTCCCAATCCCCATCCGCTTTGTACTCATTATGCACATTGCCAACACGGCTGCCCACATCGACGAGCACCAAACCATTACCCAAAACCTTCCCATATTGACTAAAACGGCCCAGGGCAGAAGCTTGTACGACAGAGGTCAGTTGCAGCTTCTGGATATGGCGGCTGCTGCGGGCGATATTCATGGCGCGGGTGCTGTTGTTCAGGGGAGTGCCCTTGCGCGGTGCTCCCTTTTGCGAAAGTGCAGTTATTTTGAGTTCGTATTGAAATCTTTGCTGCATGTTACTAAAAGCGGCATGAATCGCCTGCCCGGCCGAGGCCGGAGTGATACCGGCTGGGCCCTTACCTTGCACCACGTCTCGATAGGTCAGCAAGGCATTCTGGTAGTGCTGTACGGTACTCGTGAAGGCATTGCCTCGGGCGCCATGAACAGAGGCCGTAGAACCAGCCAGGGCGGCGCTGGTGTCGCGCAGCGCCATCATGGCGCTGCTGACACCGACAACATTATCCTGCCCCAGGGTAGCGGAAAGGCTATGAATATTGCGCGTATTGCCGCACAGCAGAGGCGGGATAAGGCCGGCCTCCACAGGCATTAACGGGCCGATAGTGTAGGGTTTATAGGCCCACATAACACCGTGTTGCCCGTTGCATTGCAAGTCTTTGAGAGGTTCGCCACACATCTGCCTGAACTGAAAATCGTTGTATATCTGGTTGCTGATGAGTATTTCTGTCATGGCAATTCCTTTTGTCATTTGAGGCGCAGAGTGGTTAAATTGGATCGTTGTTTTACAAGCTTTTTTGGCTCGGAATCCAGTGATTTCAATAACTTCCTGGATGCCGTGGACACTGGGGTCAGGACACTGGGGTCAGGCTTGCGCTAAGGACACTGGGGTCAGGCTTGCGCTATTGCATTAATATACTTCTCTATTCTGTACTTTATTTCCCGTAAAGACGTTGCCTGATTTTCGATTTTACCCACCTGCCGACTCAAGGTTGACACATCACGTTGAAAATAGGTTGCTACATCTGTCAAGGACGCGGCATCCAGTTTACGAGCCAAGTAGCCAATAATGGCACGTGCCTTCGCTGCATCACGGTTGCGGACTGAGTTCTGTAGGCTCTTTTGATCTACGCCCATATCACCTGCCACATGAGCTACGATATCTTGTAAGGTGACACTGCTGCCCGAGTTAAACTCCTTTCCTAACACCTTGTACAGATAGGTATCATCAGCCAGTACCCGACTATCATTACCCCCTTGATGGAACTCTTTACGATAACCCTCCGTAATCCCATCCTGTACGAAAGTTGCATAGCGTTTTCTACAAGTCGAAAGCCGCTTGGCAAATTGGCTTAATACCCAGTCGGTATGAAGCCAGGGGAGCTCCTCCAATCCCAGATAAGCTTGGTGACTGCTCCATGGATACTCTGCAGGCTCTTCAACCAGACCAGCGCGGACGGAATTCAGGTGGATATAGCGCACCAGTTCCAGCAGATAGCTGTCGGCATCGACCAGCAAGGCCTTGTATCGCCCCTGGAAGAGGTGTCCGGTTCGTGATTGCTTTTTATTGGCCCAGCGTGTGTAACGAAATGCCAGATTCTGCATGATTCGTGACAGAGGCTCTTCAGCTACCTGCACAGCCAAGTGGAGATGATTACTCATACAGCAGAAGCCATGAATCCGGTGGCCGAACCTTTCCAGACCCTCCTGCATCAGCAGGTAGAGATGGTATCGATCATCATCAAAGAAGATATCCTGGCCGCCATTGCCACGCAGCATTACATGGTAGATGCCTCCGGGCACATGGAGTCTGGGTTTTCTGGCCATGAGACGATGATATGGTGATCGGGATAATCATGCAATAACGCAAGCCTGACCCCTTGATTTTGTGACCCCTTGATTTTGCTTCCCGTTTTCGATTTTACCCACCTGCCGACTCAACGTTGACACATCACGTTGAAAATAGGTTGCTACATCTGTCAAGGACGCGGCATCCAGTTTACGAGCCAAGTAGCCAATAATGGCACGTGCCTCCGCATCAAAGAAGATATCCTGACCGCCATTGCCACGCAGCAGGGTGGGCTCTCAATATAATGTTAGTTTCGCGATAAAATCGCTGTAAAATACCGACTTTATATATATCACGTTTGAGTCTGTAAATTGTGTGTATATCTAAATTTGTTGGAATGGGCATATTTTTAGCTATTAAATCTCTTTACATTATATTGATAACGTACCCACGCAGCATTACATGGTAAATGCCTCCGGGCGCATGGAGTCTGGGTTTTCTGGCCATGAAACGATGATATGGTGAT
>JALTPW010000630.1 GCA_026999335.1 Chromatiales bacterium | reverse complement strand
CTGGCGACGGCGTTATTTTCAGCCTGGAAGTCAATGATGCGGATTCAGCTTATACTCATGCAAAAAACAGCTCGCTGGATATTGTTTTGGCGCTTCGCTCAGAGGAGTGGGGACAGCGCCATTTTTCCGTAAAAGACCCCAATGGCATCTACCTCGACATTGTTCAGGCAACAGAACCCTCTGAAGAATATCAAGAAGGTTACAATGACAAACAGAAGCTTGACTGAGTTAAAAAATATAGGCACCAAGATAGCCGGCCGATTAAACGAAGCGGGTATTTTTTCTGAGGAGGAACTGCGGTTTTATGGTGCTGCTGAAGCGCACAAGATGATTAAAAAAAACCATCCCAATGAAACTTTGCCTGTCTGTTACTATTTGTACTCATTCGAAGGGGCATTGTGTGACCGACATTGGGATGACATTGGAGCACGAAGAAAACAAGAGCTTAAAAAAGCTATCGAAGAAAAGTAGCCTGGATGGAGCAGCGCGTCATCCGGGAAGTATTGAATCTCTTTGAGTCGAACGCCCCACAGCCTGCTGAGACTGTCGTCATTCCGGCATTTTTTAGCCGGAATCCAGAAACTGCCCCCCTCTGGGGTTCGGTCTTTGTCACTGGATTCCCGCCCCGGATTTCATCCGCGCTGCCGGGTCGCCAGCATCCGCCGCCGGTACACCACCATCAGAATAAACAGCAAACACGCAATGGCTGTCGCCACGGGAAATAATACGGTCGTCAATGAATAGTGTTCCAATGCCGCAACGGCAATAAAGTTGCGCACCACGAAAATCAGATAAAACGTCAAGCGTTCGTCATGGGGAAAACAGTACGCCTTTCTGAAGGTTGGCCCAAATCCGATCACATCCACCGTCGTCAATATCAGCACGGCCCATAATGGATCAGCGGTCAGATACCAAAACGGCAAGGACGTCATGGCCATGATCAAAAACAGCCAATCTATTTTGTTAATCGTGCTATCCGACTTTTTGCGATAGGCCAGGAACGCAACGAATAGGGTGATGACGCCTGAAACACCGATTGGCCAGGCACCCGCCCCTCCCTTGTCTGCCAACTGGGCGAGAAAAACAACGAAGGTCGTGGAACCCCAGATTACCCAGGAAAATACATGCGGCTTGGTTTTACCTTGCAGGATTGAGCGTATGTATGGAAAAAACGCGATGAAGGTCAGAATAACCGCAGTGGCACTGAGAAGCTCTTTATGCATTATGCACAATGGATCACATGCAATGAAAACTGCTGTAGGGCAACCTAAACAACTGTCCGAAACTACTGGAGCACATCAGCGCCCCTCCCGTTAAGATGGAAGGGGCACGGCCAATCATTTGAGCTAAAAACAGCCCGCTGGTTGCCGATCATGCAGGTAAATCGACCAACCATATGGATTGCCACCTAGATTATCAGCCAGTGTGCTAAAAATAATATAACGGCCATCAGCGCTGATGGCTCGAGCTACTGATGTTCTATCCGCCTCGGTACCATCATTGGCCACGCTAACACGTTTAGTTGTATTATTTTCGCGATCACGAACAAAGACATCGACCCATCCATTGGTATCGCCTGCCACCAGATCCGTTGCAGATGAAGAAAAGGTGATATAGCGCCCGTCAGCGCTCAATATCAGCTGCCGCCCGGTTCTTGGCGTTCCATCTGCTGCAAAGATCACATATTCCGTCGTGTGATTTTGACGATCATGGATATAGGCGGTTGCGCCAGGGGTACTCGGTATCACCAGATGATCTTGATAACAGGTAAAGGCAAAATAGCGTGCATCGGCGCTCATACTATAGAAGGTGCAGCTATCACCAGCCTGAACACCGGCGCTCGAAACATTGATGCGTTCCGTAATGCCTGTTTCGCGGTCATGGAGAAAAATATCCGCATCAAAATACGCCTCATTGGTGTCGCCGGGAACAAGGTTATTTGAGCCAGAACTAAAACCAACATAGCGGCCATTTGCACTGATTGTTATTTTATCCATACGAATGCCATAAGTTGCTTCAGCGCCCTGACTGGATACACTGACGCGCTCGGTGGTGCCTAATTCGCGGTCACGGACGAAGACATCTCTTTCCCCATTGGTGTCATTCGGCACAAGGTTATCCGCCGCCGAACTAAAGGCAATGAATCGGCCATCATCACTAAGAGCAATTGAGCCTACAGCAGATTTGTTTTGCTGTGTGCCATCACTGGCGATACTCACAAGTTCAGTCGTGCCTTCATCACGATCACGGATAAATACGTCGTACAAACCATTGGCATCACCAGAAACCAGGTTGTCAGCACTAGAGGTAAAAATCACATACCGCCCAGAAGGACTTACAGCCATCCTTCGGGATTGGCCATTCCCCTGACTTCCATCATTGGCCAGACTTACAAGCTCATTGGTACCTGTTTGCAGATCGCGCAAAAAAATGTCACCACTACCATTGGTATCATTAGCCGTAATCGGAGCGCTGGTATCAAAAACCACGTAACGGCCATTAGCGGAAATATCCCCTTGCGTAGTGCTAAATGCCGCACCCGTATGATCAAGACTAACCAGCTCGGTTGTACCTGCTTGAATTAGGCCGCTTGATATATACATTACAACACCAAGACTGCCAGCCACTGCGCTGTTAATTCCCTTTTTTTCATATCGTTTCACAATTTTCTCTCCATATATTAATCTTGGAATTTACCCATTGCTACTAATTTTGAGCTATGGGAATAACCTGCTGTCAACTCTAATCTGATGCCCTCGCTTCACTGGCGATCAACTAAATGCATATCCATATAACAGAATTTATAGCTACTATATATCAACCTGACCTTTCGGCTTGTGGCAGCTCGCTGAACACACTGTGCAGATGGGCATAAGGCTCCGATCCGTTAGACTTGACGGTTTCGGCCACCGAGCACAGATTGGCACTGACCTTGACGCCTTTTAACCACGGTACTGAATAGCCAGTCTTGCGGCCGACCAACCGACCGGCTGCGCTTGCCTTCACTGCCAAGGTATAATACGTGTCTTTGCCATCTGACAGACAGCCCTGCAATCACTCAAACCTCTGGTAAATCGCACCCATGGAAAAGACCTACAACCCCCACAGCATCGAACAGCGCTGGTATGAAACTTGGGAAAAAGAGGGTTATTTCACCCCCAGCGGCAAGGGTGACCCATACTGCATCATGATCCCGCCACCCAATGTCACCGGCAGCCTGCACATGGGCCACGGCTTCAACAACACGGTGATGGATACCCTCACCCGCTACCACCGCATGAAGGGCGACAACACCCTGTGGCAACCGGGCTCGGATCACGCCGGCATCGCCACCCAGATGGTGGTGGAGCGCCAGCTCAACGCAGAGGGCAAGACCCGTCACGACCTGGGGCGCGAGGCCTTCATCGAGCGCATCTGGGCATGGAAGGAGGAGTCCGGTGGCAACATCACCCGTCAGCTGCGCCGCATGGGTTCGTCCCTGGACTGGTCGCGTGAACGCTTCACCATGGACGAGGATATGTCCGCCGCGGTACAGGAGGTCTTCGTGCGCCTACACGAAGAAGGCC
>JALTPW010000629.1 GCA_026999335.1 Chromatiales bacterium | reverse complement strand
CGCATACATTTCGCCATAGTTTCGCCACCCATTTGCTGCAACGGGGTACGGATATACGCACGATCCAGTCGTTGCTGGGACATCGGGATTTGCAGACAACGATGATTTATACCCATGTGCTGAAGCAAGGGGGAGAAGGCGTCGTGAGTCCGCTGGAGGACTTATAGAGGGACGGTTTCTAAGTCCTGGTATTGATTTCTAACGGTTACAAGTCATTGGCTTTATTGCTCGAAGCGGAATAGAGGTTAATTTCGATCCTCGGCAAGCGAATGGCAGTGGATATTTTGATTTTAGTATTGGCAATGCAAAGGACGCAGAGAGTTTTAACCTGAAGTCGCGGATTCAGACTTTAATTTTTTTGCTGGTTTTCTCCGCGCTCTTTGCGCCTTTGAGTTCTCTGCGTTTCCATTCCGGGCCTGACCCAAACCGCAGCGTGTCATCAATCCCGGGTGGCGAGGTCGATGCCCTCCCGCGCTACCCGCGCGAGCTGATAAATCTGTTCTTCCGTGATCACGTAGGGCGGCATGAAATAGATCACGTTGCCCAGCGGCCGTAGCAGGACTCCTTCTTTCAAGGCATGTTTATAGACGTGCAGGCCGCGTCGCTCACGCCAGTCGTAGGGCATTTTTGTCGCCTTGTCACGCACCATTTCGATGGCCAGGATCATGCCCCGCTGACGCACCTCGGCGACGTGTGGGTGGTCGGCCAGGTCGGCGGTGGCATCCGCCATCACTTGCGCCAATCGGCGGTTGTTAGCCAGCACATCGTCCTCGGCGAAGATATCCAGTGTGGCTAGCCCCGCCGCACAGCCCAGTGGGTTGCCAGTGTAACTGTGTGAGTGCAGGAAGGCGCGCAGGGTGCCGTAATCCGCGTAAAAGGCGTCGTAGATGTCGTCGGTGGTCATCACCACCGCCAGCGGTAGATAACCACCGGTGAGGCCCTTCGACAGGCACATGAAGTCGGGGCGGATGTCGGCCTGCTCACAGGCGAACAGGGTACCCGTGCGACCGAAGCCGACAGCGATCTCGTCGGCGATGAGATGCACCCCGTGACGGTCGCAGGCCTCGCGCAACAATTGCAGGTAGACCGGGTCGTACATACGCATGTTGCCGGCGCACTGTACCAGTGGCTCGACGATCACTGCGCAGGCCTCGTCGGCATGACGGGCCAGGGTGGCCTCCATTTCCGCGAATTGGCGACGCGAGTAATCGGCGCAGCTTTCACCCGCCTCGCGTGCATAGCAGTCGGGTGAGGCCACACTGATCACCGGCATCAGCAACGGCTGATAGGTCTCCTTGTAGAGCGCCACGTCACCCACCGCCAGGGCGCCGAAGGTCTCGCCATGGTAGCTGTTGGTCAGAGAAATGAATTTGGTTTTTTGTGTTTGTCCGCGATTGCGCCAGTAGTGGAAGCTCATCTTCAACGCCACCTCCACCGCCGCCGAACCGTTGTCGGCGAAAAAGGCTCGGGTCAGTCCGGCGGGAGTGATGTCCACCAACCGTTCGGCCAGCTCGATGGCCGGCGCATGGCTGAAACCCGCCAATAGGGTGTGCTCCAGTTCGCCTAGTTGGGTGGTGATGCGGGCGTTGATGCGTGGATTGGCGTGACCAAAGATATTGACCCACCACGAACTGATGGCATCCAGATAACGTTGGCCGTTGAAGTCTTCCAGCCAGACCCCTTCGCCACGGCGGATGGGGATCAGCGGCAGTTGCTCGTGATCCTTCATCTGCGTACAGGGGTGCCATAGCACCGACAGATCGCGCCGTATCCAGTCCTGATTGGTCATGCAGACTCCCGGCAGAAAATTTCTGCTACGATACACCATTGCTGCCGGTTGTGTGAGATGAGCCAAAAAATCGGCGCAAAAAAAACGGCCTTAGGGGGGAAGGCCGTCAACAGCCACTTGTTGGAGCAGGCTGGGGTGTGGGAGGTTGTGCTGTTAGTTTTAGACGTTGCTTGACTGATAGTCAAGTTAAACGCTTGGTTATTCGTGCTACACATTGCCATAGCGCAGGCCGTCGCCGAGCCAACGGCGGATCAGCGCAGCGATCTGGCCCGGATGCTCGCGCAATAGGTGTTCGGCGCATTGGCTGACGGCGGGGATCAGGGCTTGGTCACGTTGCAGGTCGGCGATGCGCAGTTCGAGCAGGCCGGTCTGCCGGGTGCCCAGTAATTCACCGGGGCCGCGTAGTTCGAGATCCTTGCGTGCCACCTCGAAGCCGTCATTGGTTTCACGCAGGGTGGCGAGACGCTGCCGCGCAGTTTTCGACAGCGGTGGTTTGTAGAGCAGCACACAGCTGCTCTTTGCACTGCCACGCCCCACCCGGCCGCGCAGTTGGTGCAACTGGGAGAGGCCGAGACGTTCGGCGTTTTCGATGATCATCAGGCTGGCGTTGGGCACGTCCACACCGACCTCGATGACGGTGGTGGCCACCAGCAGGTCGATGTCACCGGCCTTGAAATGGGCCATCACGGCCTTTTTCTCTGCTGTCTTCAGACGGCCATGGACAAGGCCGATGCGCAGGTCGGGCAAGGCCGCGCGTAGGATCTCGGCGGTATCCTGCGCGGTCTCGCATTGCAGGGTCTCGGATTCCTCGATCAGGGTGCAGACCCAGTAGGCCTGACGGCCCTCGCGGCAGGCGGCGTGCACGCGGGTGACCACGGCATCGCGCCGGTCGTCGGCGATGACCACGGTGTCGACCGGGCTGCGTCCCGGCGGCAGTTCGTCGATCACCGAGACGTCGAGATCGGCATAGGCGGTCTGCGCCAGGGTGCGCGGGATGGGGGTGGCGGTCATGATCAGCTGGTGCGGGTAACGGCCGTCACGGGCACCTTTTTCGCGCAGGGCGAGGCGCTGGTGTACGCCGAAGCGATGTTGCTCGTCGATGATCACCAGCCCTAGATTGTGGAATTCGACGCCCGCCTGAAACAGCGCCTGGGTGCCGACGGTGAGTCGCGCGCTGCCATCGCCGATGGCGGCCAGGGCCTGTTCGCGAACCTTGCCCTTGCGCTTGCCGGACAGCCAGTACGGCGTTATATCCAGCGGCTCCAGCCACTGTGCAAAGGTGTGCCGGTGTTGTTCGGCCAGCAGTTCGGTGGGCGCCATGATGGCGACCTGAAAGCCGGCCTCCAGCACCTGCAAGGTGGCGAGAGCAGCAACCACGGTCTTGCCGCAGCCGACATCGCCCTGCACCAAGCGCTGCATGGGCCGGGGGCGGGCAAGGTCGTGGCTGATTTCATTCAGCACACGCTGCTGGGCGTTCGTGAGCCGGAAACCGAGATTGTCGAGAAAGGGCTGCTGCAGTGTGCGTGTGGCGTGCAGCGGTGGGGCGGCGTGCCGATCCTGACGTTCACGCAGCTGGCGCAGGCTGAGCTGATGGGCGAGCAATTCCTCGAAGGCTAGCCGTTGCTGGGCGGGGTGAATCCCTTCTTCCAGCTCACGCAGGGAGGCATCAGCCGGTGGCCGGTGTACGTAAAGTATCGCTTCATGCAGGGTGGGCATCTGCCGCTGTGCCGGCAGTTCGGCGGGCAGCAATTCCGGCAGACAGCCGGTGAGCAGCGCAGGATCGTCCAGCAACTGGTCGATGAGCTTGCGCAGGGTCTGCTGACGCAGCCCCTCGGTGGTGGGATAGACGGGCGTCAGGGTTTCCTCCTGCGGGCCGTCGGCATCGGCATCGATGAGGCGGTATTCCGGGTGCACCATCTCCAGACCACTGGGGCCGGCGCGGACTTCGCCAAAACATTGTACCCAGCAACCGCGGGCGAGACCGGCCCGCTGTGCGGCGCTGAAGTAAAAAAAACGCAAGGTGATGGCGCCGCTGCCATCGGCGATGCGCGATAACAACATGCGGCGACGACCGGACTTGATGTCGGTGAGCTGTACTTCTCCACGGATAGAGACCTCGTTGCCGGAACGCAGACTGCCGATGGGCATGATACGGGTGCGATCCTGATAGCGCAGGGGGAGGTGGAAAAGCAGATCCTGCAGCGTATGCAGGCCAAGACGGGCGAGACGCTGGGCCATGTCGGGGCCTGCACCTTTGAGCTGAGTCAGGGGTGCGACAGCAAGGGTGGTGGGGGCTGGGGTCACGCGCGATTCAGGCCGGCAATGGGTGTGCGGCAATTTTACAGGCTAGCGGATCGGGCACAATACCCGGGTGATGTAACGGGTTTCGTGTGTCAGCGGCGCAGGCTGGCGTAATAAGCGGAAAGATCGGCGATATCGGCGTCGCTGAGTTCCTTGGCGAGGCGGTTCATACTGGGATCCTTGCGCAGGCCGGAGCGAAACTCGCGCAGGGATTTGACCAGGTAGAGTTCGGTCTGTCCGGCAATATTGGGATAGTCGGGCGTGCTGCTGATACCCTGCTCGCCATGGCAGGCAATACAGGCGCCGCTCTTTGCCTTGCCAGCCTGGATATTGCCGGTCGCCAGGGCGACCGTAGCCAGACCGCAGCTCAGGATTGCGGTAGAGACTGCCAATGATCTCTTCATTTTAACGCTACTCCCTGCTAAATTTTGCTGTCTATCGGATTTTGCTTGAACCGCAGTTAAAAATCTTTTGATTATAACGAAGGAAATATGTCTGGCAACCGAAGGCCTGCTTCTCTGCACAAGCTTTCGCGGAAAGGCGGTGTTGCCGGACTTAGGAAACCCGGCCATTATTCTCGATCAACGCCGCTGGCAGGCGATAAAACCACATCTGATATATGGATGTCACCCACATGAAAGCGAAGGCGGCGCCCATGAAGGCGCCACTGATCATCACCACCCAGGCGAAAGGCGGGTATACTTTGGTGAGGTACCAGGAGCCGATATCCAACAGGATGGCGGCAAAGGGTGTGATCAGCATGAGACACTTGAGCCACTGAGGCTGGATGTATGCGTGACAGAAGATCGAGCCGACAATAAAAAAGATAAAGGTGATGCCAAACAGATGAATGTGGGATACGCGCACCAGGGTAAAAATATCCATGCCGGTATCGGCCTCGGCCACCTTACTGATACCCTTGAAGCCGGTGAGATCAGGGATGTGCGGGTTGGAGCCGTTGTGGCAAATAAGACAGCGGCGCTCGATGATGCCCGCCACGCCCGAAGATGTGAAGTCAGCCTCTGCCGCACCACGCCGTACCCAGGCAACGATCTCATGGTTTTCCTCGGCGGGCAGCATGTTGGCCATGGGGCCCTTGAGGGAGGATTCAAGTTTGGTGTCCGACTTGCTGCCGCTGTAGGCGATAACGAGGTCATCGACGGAAAGGCCGGGATCACCGTCTCGTCCGGCATGGGATTCAAAGATGTAGATCATGGCGAACAGATAGCCTGTGCCAAGGACAACCAGGGTGCCACTGAACAATAACCGCATGCCGATGGGTAGCATCTGGAAATGGCTGCAGTGTTCTTTTGCGAACATGTCTATGGTCTCCCGGGGGTGAATTTTTTACGCGGCTGTTTGGCGGATGGCACCAAAATGGATCAGGATGATCTATATTGATGCGAAGTTAATATGTTGCTAGGCAAATGAGGGGTTTCGTGCCCGGTGGTTCATCGAATAAGTAAGAATAAGCTTGATGAACCACCAGCATATGAGTATAACCTGATACATTTACTACGGTATGAAATATTTCACTGACGCAGAAAAGAATCTTATTATGCGTCCATAAAGTTTGTCAGTTTCAGGCGTTATCATCAGGACTATAATTTGTTTGCAAAAAAACGGAGAATGAAATGACCAAGGTAAGCAAGACTGCATTAATCCGCGCGGCCGCAGTCGTGGGTGTTGTCGTGCTGGCAGGCTGCAGCAAGGAACCGGAGGAATTGCCGGTGAGTTTCAGCAAGGATGTGATGCCCGTGTTGCAGAAGCATTGCAGCGAATGCCATCTGCCGGGCGGTGCGGGCGAAGTGGCCAGTGGCCTGGATTTAAGCACTTATGAGGGCACCATGAAGGGCACCAAGTTCGGCGCCATCGTGCGTCCCGGGGATAGTACCTCCAGCACCCTTTCCATCCTGATCGAGGGCCGCGCTGACCCATCCATCAATATGCCGCATGGTGATCGCCCGCCGCTCAGCAAGGATGAGACGGGCATTATCGCCAAGTGGATCAACCAGGGCGCCAAGAACAACTGATGATTACCCCGGCCATCTGATCGCCGTGTTCAGCCGTCCAGCTCCATGATGGCGTCCATTTCCACCTGGGCGCCCTTGGGCAGGGCGGCGACACCGACTGCGGCGCGTGCCGGGTAGGGTTGTTGAAAGTAGCTGGCCATCACGTCGTTGACCTGTGCAAAGTGCGACAGGTCGATGAGATAGACATTGAGTTTGGCGATATCGGCCAAGCTGCCTCCGGCCGCTTCTGCGACGGCCTGCAGGTTGTCGAACACACGGCGGATCTGCGCCACCATATCGCCTTCGACCAGCGCCATGGTGTCCGGCTGTAGTGGAATTTGCCCCGACAGGTACACGGTGTTGCCGGTTTTGACGGCCTGCGAATAGGTGCCGATGGCAGCGGGGGCCTTGTCGGTCTGGATGATTTCTCGTTTGCTCATGCAGGTCTCCTCGTTCACTGTTTTTTTTCGCGGTATTATTTTGAGCGGGCGATACGTGCGACGCTGTCAATGGCGCGGACACGCCGAATGATCTGCGCCAGATGCACGCGATCGCGTACGCTAATGGTAAAGATCATGGATGAATACAAGCCATCGCGTTCGTCGATGGAGACATTCTCGATATTAGAGTCCTGCTCGGCAATCACCGAGGCCACGGTGGCTAGTACGCCACGCTGATTGGCTGTGTCGACACGGACATCCACCGAGAATGTATTCTTTATGTCCCGCTCCCACTGCACATCGATCCAGCGCTCCGGGTTATTACGGAATTCGCGCACATTCTTGCAGCTGCGGGTGTGGATGACGATGCCACGGCCGACACTGACAAAACCAAGGATGGAGTCACCGGGGATGGGGCGACAGCACTTGGCGTAGGTCACCACCGAACCTTCAGTGCCACGAATGGCCAGTGGGCGCACGGTGGTGCGGGTCGCCTGCCCGGTTTTCAGCCAGCTGGGCGTGTAACGACTGAGCATGCCTTTTTTGCTTTTCCGGGGGCGTACTGATATCCCTTCACGCTGGCTGATGATATCCGCCAGCTGGCGGGCCACCAAGGCGGCGACGCGCTTGCCCAGACTGATGTCTTCCAGCAGGTCGTCCAGGGTTTCGAGCTTCAGCTGCCTGAATAGTGCATTCAAGGCTTCCTCGGGAATCCCCTGTATTTCCAAAGACAGCGCCGCCAGGGCCTTGCCCAGCATACGCTTGCCCAGCTCCAGCGCCTCTTCACGTTTCAGTTGCTTGAGGTAGTGATGAATGTTGGAGCGCGCCTTGCCGGTGATAACGAAGTCCAGCCACACGGGATTGGGCCGGGCGCCGGGGGCGGTGATGATTTCGACGGTCTGGCCGTTACTGAGTGTGCTGCGCAGAGGCGCGAGGTGGCGGTCGATTTTGGCGGCAACACAGGTGTTGCCCAGGTCGGTGTGGATGGCGTAGGCCAGGTCGACCACCGTGGCGTCGCGCAGGATGTTGAGGATGTCGCCATCAGGCGTGAAGACGTAGACTTCATCCGGGAACAGGTCGATCTTGACGTTCTCGAGAAATTCCTGTGAGTTACCGGCATATTTCTGCATTTCCAGCAGGCCTTTGAGCCATTCGCTGGCATGGTTCGGGGTGGCCGAGCCGGTCTTGTACATCCAGTGTGCGGCGATGCCGGCCTGTGCCACGCGCTCCATGTCCTTGGTGCGAATCTGCACCTCGATGGGGCCGCCATAGGGCCCGAACAGCACCGTGTGCAGTGATTGATAGCCGTTAGCCTTGGGAATGGCGATATAGTCCTTGAAGCGCCCGGGCATCGGTTTGTAGATGTTGTGCACCACGCCCAGTACGCGATAACAGGTGTCTACCTTGCCGACGACGATGCGGAAACCGTATACGTCTGAGACATCATCAAAGCTGAGCCCCTTGTTGCGCATCTTGTCGTAGATACTGTAAAGGTGCTTTTCGCGTCCCTCCACAGGGGCCTCGATGCCTTCTTGGCGCAGGCGCTCCTCAAGTGACAGGCGAATTTTTTCAACCACTTCCTTGCGGTTACCGCGCATTTTTTTGAGTGCGTTTTGCAGCACCCGGTAGCGCATCGGGTAGTGGGCGCGAAAACCGAGGTCTTCCAGCTCCAGGCTGATGTTCTGCATGCCCAGACGCTTGGCGATCGGTGCGTAAATTTCCAGAGTTTCGCGGGCGATGCGGCGTTGCTTGTCGGCGCGCATGACACCCAGGGTGCGCATATTGTGTAGACGGTCGGCTAGCTTGATGAGGATGACACGGATGTCCTTCACCATGGCGAGGATCATCTTGCGGAAGTTTTCCGCCTGCGCCTCGGCCTTGCTGCCGAACTTGACCTGGGTCAGCTTGGTGACGCCATCGACCAGCTCGGCAACCTCTTCGCCGAATTCGCGGGTAATCCTGTCCTTGCTGACGCCGGTGTCTTCGATGACATCGTGCAGGATGGCGGCGATGAGGGTGTTGGCATCCATACGCATCTCGGCCAGAATCTTGGCCACGGCGAGCGGATGGTAGATGTAGGGTTCGCCAGACATGCGCGTCTGACCGTCGTGGGCCTCGGCGCCAAACAGATAGGCCCGGTAGATTTCCTTGACCTGGTCAGTTTCGAGGTAAGCTTCAAGAAGCTTGCACAGGTCGTGGATTAAAAACACCAGCCCCCCGGGATAGGCAGTTTACTCGTTGCTCCGCCACGGTAATATTGACGGAGTACTGGGGGTTACAGAGACGCCTGCACCTCTTCTTCGCTGACGATGGATTCCTGCGCATGTTCCTGCGCGGCCACTTCGTCGAGAATCTTTTTGGTAATCAGACCTTCACTGATCTCGCGCAGGGCGACGACGGTCGGCTTGTCGTTTTCCCAACCGACCAGCGGCTCTTTGCCGGCAGCCAGCTGGCGGGCGCGCTTGCTGGCCAGCAGAACCAGCTCAAAGCGGTTGTCGACGTTGTCCAGACAGTCTTCAATGGTGACTCGTGCCATCGTGTAGCTCCTAGGGATTGCGTAGCCGCGTAAGTCTACAAAAAATGCTTGGGGGATGCCAGTCCTAGCCTGGTCTAACAGCATCTTTCGCTAACGCGCTCCGACTTTCCACTCGGGATTTTCCCGTTGATTTCGACACCCCCTAGCTATTCGAAGCGATTGGCGAAAATGCTGGCGCGCGTGCCATCAGACTGATGCCATACCGCCAGACCATTACCTTCGGCGCTTAGGGCGATTTGGGGCGTGCGGGCATACCACCCATTTTCCTCGATCAGTTCCGCGATGCCCCAGCCACTACCGATCACATAGCGGTTGGCCCAAATGTCGTTACGTGTGCCGTCAGACTGAGGCCACACCACCAGGGCATTACCTGTGGCATCCAGGGCAATTTGAGGGGAAAGAGCACTCCCCATACCGGTCTCGATCAGTTCCGCACTGCCCCAACCACTACCGGCTACATAGCGATTGGCCCAAACGTTGATGCGTGTGCCGTCGGACTGAACCCACACCGCCAGGGCATTACCTTCGGCATCCAGGGCAATTTGGGGAAGATAAGCATCCCCCTTGTTATCTGTCTCGATCAGTTCCGCGCTGCCCCAACCACTACTGGCCACATAGTAATTGGCCCAGATGTCGCTGCGCGTACCGTCATCCTGATACCACACCGCCAAGGCATTGCCTTTGTCGTTTATGGCAATT
>JALTPW010000628.1 GCA_026999335.1 Chromatiales bacterium | reverse complement strand
CAGTCCTTTCGCAAGGTGCTGCTGGTGGAATATCCACGCCGGGGTCTATGGACGCTGGCCTTTCAGTCCAGTACCACCAGTGGTGAGGCGCAGACCAAGACGGGCAGGGCGGTGGTCAATGTCTTTATCCCCACCACGCCCAATCCCACCTCGGGTTTTTTTATCATGGTGCCCAGTGATGACGTGGTCGAGCTGGACATGAGCGTGGACGAAGGTCTGAAAATGATTATTTCCGCCGGTGTGGTGGTGCCGGAATGGCGTTCGGCGCCATTGCCGAATAATACCAAACCACCTGCCCGGCCCGACGCGGAGAACGCCGCCTGAGTTGCATCGGCGGCGCCCAGTCCGTACCATTCCCGTCTTTTTTTCGAAGGATCAATCACATGCGAAGCCACTACTGCGGGCATCTCAACGAATCTCATATCGACGAAGAAGTCACCCTCTGCGGTTGGGCGCATCGCCGGCGTGACCATGGCGGGGTGATTTTTATCGATTTGCGTGACCGTGAAGGCATCTCGCAGGTCGTGTTCGATCCAGATACGGTCGAGGCCTTCGCCAGCGCCGAGATGGTGCGCAGTGAGTTCGTGCTGCGCGTCAAGGGTCGTGTGCGACACCGCCCCAAAGGTACCGAAAACCCTGACATGCCTACCGGTATGATCGAGGTATTGGGCAAAGAGCTGGAGATTTTCAATCGCGCCGAGACGCCACCCTTTCAGCTTGATATCGACGACGATGAAGTCTCCGAAGAGCACCGTCTGCGTTATCGTTATGTCGACCTGCGCCGTCCAGCCATGTTTCAGCGCCTGCGCCTGCGCGCCGACATCAGCCGTACCCTGCGCGACTATCTCGATGGGCACGGCTTTCTCGACATCGAGACCCCTATGCTCACCAAGGCCACGCCGGAAGGTGCGCGCGACTACCTGGTCCCCAGCCGTACCCACCAGGGCCATTTTTTCGCCCTGCCGCAGTCGCCACAGCTGTTCAAGCAACTGCTGATGATGTCCGGTATGGATCGCTATTATCAGATTGTGCGTTGTTTTCGTGATGAAGATCTGCGTGCCGATCGTCAGCCTGAATTCACCCAGCTCGATATCGAGGCCTCGTTCATGGACGAGGAAGCGCTGATGGGGCTGATAGAAGACATGATGCGCGAGCTGTTCGCCAAGACCCTCGAGGTGGCGCTGCCCAAGTCCTTCCCGCGCATGACCTATGCCGAAGCCATGCGGCGTTTTGGCTCCGACAAGCCCGATTTGCGTATTTCACTGGAATTGGTGGACGTGGATGACCTCATGTCTGGCGTGGAATTTAAGGTTTTTGCCGGCCCGGCGCAGGATCCCGATGGCCGCGTCGCCGCGCTGCGTCTGCCCCAGGGCTGTAAGCTGACGCGCAAGGAGATCGACGACTACACCCAGTATGTCGGTATCTACGGCGCCCGAGGCTTGGCCTATATCAAGGTCAACGACGTGGCCAGGGGGCGTGATGGCCTGCAGTCGCCAATCCTCAAGTTCCTGCCGGACGAAGCCATCGACGGTATTCTCGCCCGCACCGGTGCGGAAGACGGCGATCTGATCTTCTTCGGTGCTGACAAAGCCAGCATCGTCAACGAGGCTCTGGGCGCCCTGCGCGTCAAGCTGGGCCATGACCGCGAGTTGGTGGAGCGCGGCTGGCGCCCACTGTGGGTGGTGGACTTTCCCATGTTTGAACATGACCCCAAGGCTGACCGCTGGAGCGCCCTGCATCACCCCTTTACCGCGCCGCGCGAGGAAGACATTGGAAAACTGGAGAGCAATCCCGGTGACTGTCTGTCGCGTGCCTACGACATGGTGCTCAACGGCACCGAGGTCGGTGGCGGTTCGCAGCGTATCTATCGCGAAAACGTGCAGGCCACCGTGTTCCGCCGGCTCGGCATTAGCGACGAAGAAGCACGCGACAAGTTTGGTTTTCTGCTCGATGCCCTCAAATACGGCTGCCCGCCCCATGGTGGCATCGCCTTTGGTCTCGACCGTCTGGTGATGCTGATGACCGGTGCCAGCTCGATCCGCGAAGTAATGGCCTTCCCCAAGACCCAGACTGCCGCCTGTCTGTTGACCCGGGCGCCGTCCGAGGCGGATTCCAATCAGCTGCGTGAACTGGGTATTCGGCTGCGCCAGTCCAAGGTGGAAAAAGACGGCAAAGGGCGGTAAGCGATAACGGTAATTTTATTCGTCTCATCTTAAGGTTAAAACCACTGCTTTATAGGCGGTCGGATTTATCCGTGCCGCTTGTTGTATGGGTTGTTGACGGTGCGTGTGAAGGCAAGTTGTTTCAGTTGTTTTTGTAGGATGCTGGTGAGCAGTAGCGAAGCGCATCGTTTGTGTCATCACGTTCTGGGCGCGGGGTGTCACCACTCTCGATCGATGCGGTTCGTGATCCGTTATCTCGCCTTTCCGGCAAACTGTGTATAGCCGCTTGTCGTGCGCCTCATTCCCAGTGGTTGGCGTCAGCCGTGATGCTCCGCGGCTTACCCTCCCGCAGCAGACCGGGCCGTGTTGAGCGGGTTGAATTCAACCGTCAGGTAAAGGAGCGATTCATGGAATTGAAACGCGGGAAAAATATCGGATGGCGGGATTTGCCCAAGATCGAATCTCCCTTTTTTGCCTGCTCGCAGGTCAAATGGGCCTTTTTTAACCACTACGGCGGGGATCGCGTCCGGGGCATCGATGAGATGCTGCGCAATGACGCCCGCGGTCTTCTGCATACCCCGAGGCGTGACGAGCAGGCATTGAAGGGATTGCTGGAAAAGATCGAGCACGGCCAGATTTTTCTGGTTCATGGCTTGGGCAGCGAGCCCTTTTCCCCGGTGGTGCATTGGGAAAGCGAAGACCAGGATCAGGGCCGGTGGGTCATGACGATGTCCGGGGGCGGCCTGCTTGCCTGGTCGAATCTGGAATGGATCGTCCACAGGCTATTGCATGATCGTGGCGAGGGAGCGGCGGCATCGTCCTGGTGGGATCAGGCGGTGGGCGGCGCCAAGGCGATGGTCAACGAGATGGGCCGGCGCACGGCGGCGAGCCTGTCCGAATCCATGGGCCTGCGTCATGTGGAGAAAGCGACGGGCCGGGAGATCGACCTGGCCACCGAGGGGCGGGATCTGCTGGAAGCGGAAAACGAGGCCCAACGGGAGGGCGCGCAGTGGATGCGGGAGCACGGCTACTCGGCGGCCAGCGCCGGCCTGTTGATGGCGGCGGTCACCCAGGGCAAGTCGGCGCTGCGCGACCCGAAGGCGTTCGTCGCGGACGTGAAGGCGGCCCTGAAGCACAGCCGCAGCGAATCGGAGGCCCTGGGCAAGGCCGGCCTGGCCCAGGTCCAACGCCGCCTGGGCCATGAAGCCGACCCGCGCTACACGGATCGCTTCCACGGCCCCGACGGCATGACCCGAAAGGAGGGCCAACTGGCCGAATGGGAGGCAAAGGGCGCCCGGCGCGACAGCCGGTCGGTGGCGAAGGACAACATGAAGAATCGCCAGGGCTCCAGCGCCAAGAACGCCCGCCGGGCGAAACAGATGACCCGGGACAAGGCCCGCAAAATCGGCCAGCCCT
>JALTPW010000627.1 GCA_026999335.1 Chromatiales bacterium | reverse complement strand
TTGCATCTGCATAGTCGAAACTGTCCATACTGTAATCGGGCAGAGACACCTGCACAGACTGTGCGAGGGTATCATGGCGCGTACTGCTGTACAGCACGCTAACACTGGAACCTGTCCATGCGTCTACCCGGTAATAATCCACTGGAAACTCATTGGCAAAGGGTATCGAGCCTGAGCTCGCCTGGAATTGGAATGCCCAGTCATTGGGCAATTCATAGCTAACACCACCACGCATTCCGGATATCGACAAATTGCGCAACAATGATACCGGGCTGGTTGTCCAACCCAGGTTGAGGGGCTTACGGTGAAGCGAAACGTCATAATTTGCCCCGTTCGTCACCGTCTGATCCAGCAAATAACCATAGTCGGTCAGGGTAGTCTGGGAGCTGTCGTCATAGGTCAGGGCCAACAGGCTCAACTTACCATCATTTTGTAAATGAACCGTGCCGACCGGCATATTGGTCAATGCCCCACCACCGACCGAAAGATTTTGTAGAGGTTCGAATCTCGTATAGGCCGCACCCGCCGGAACATTACTCAGACTTAGGTCAACTGCCGCTATCGGATTATCGACGTTGTAATAACTCACTTCATCATCGTCCAGGTAGTAAACGATATTTTCCGCCACTAGCATATTGACTAAAGTATCGATGTATCGATGTGCCATGTCTTCATAGACAATCGTGAACGTCGCGCGACTGCGGCCAATAACACCAAAATCCACCACACCGTTGACATCACTGATCTTGGTCTCTTTAATGGTGCGATTGTCCGTGTTGTAGAGGGCGACGGTAATACCCTGCACCGGTTGATCGCTACGCATATGATCCTTGATCACAAAGCTCAAACGATCCCCCGTCTGTACCGCTTCATTGTAGACAATGGAAACCGTCTGACTGGTTTGTCCACCGTCAATGTCACTCACATCGACGGTAACCTGCGCGGTACCCGAACCACTGACGGGTGCCGTCCACACTACCGAACTACCAGTGGCCTGATTCAGACTGCCCGCCGTGGCGCTCCAGACATAGCTCAGGCCATCGCCATCGGGATCCGTAGCGGTCACGCTCAGGGTGACACTCTGTCCACCGGTTACAGTACCGTCCGGCACACGGGTAAACTGTGTTATCAGCGGCACTTGGTTCGGCACGACGAAATTCACGGTAGCCGGCGTATCGGCACGGGTCACCATCACATCCTGGCTAACCAGGCCCACAGCAAATAACGAGATGGGAGCACCTACAGGCACATTCATGCTGTACTGCCCCGAGACATTGCTCGTCGCCGTTGGCCCGAAGTTGCTCAGAATGGTGAAATCCGCAATTGGACTGCCGGAGCCTTCTTTGGTTACGGTGCCATTAACGACACCATCGAAACGCTGTCCGATAGTATTCGCCAGATCCACGCACTGACCAGTATTGTTAATCGTGCTGCCTTCCGCGCTTGGCGTGAAGATTTCGTTGCTGTCCACATCGCCTTCGCTGGCGTTGGTGACATCGTAATAGAACTTGACGCCACCGCTTTCGATATAAAGTTTGACGCGTTCGGTCACACTATCCATGCTGCGCTTGACGGTGACACAGGCCTGTCCGTCTTCACCGGTGCGCGCCGGGCGTGATACACCATTGTAACTGACACCTTCGGCAACCAGTTGGGATCCCACCACTGGCGCGCCATTGCCATCCTGCACCACCACGCAGAGACAGGCATGTTCGTTCATCGGCTGATCCACATTCCACCAGGAAAAGTGGGTTACCTCGGCCCGGGTGTAAAGCACGCCATCATTGTTCAGATCAACCACCTCCGCGTCGTCCAGTTCCGTGGTCGCTGGCTTGGCATCTTGCCGCACCCAGGTGGCGGTGATTTCGTCATAAGACCACCAGGGAATGGTGTCACCCACCGAATACTGGTCTTGCAAGGCATCCGGCAACCGCACGATCACCGTGGCGGGTTCGTTGAGCTGCGTCAGCTCCGTGCCGTTGGCATCGGTAACGGTGATTTCGGTGAAGACAACACTCTCCAGTGGTGTATCAATTTCTCCTCCCAGAGTGCTGGCCGCCATATAGTCGCCAGGAAAGGTCGGTCGCCCGGCATCGGTGGTCGGATCACCCACCGCCACTTCAACAGTTACATTACCACTACTCGCCACACTGCCAGCAGGAAATACTATTTCAGCCAGCGAAGAACCCGTGGTATTACCGGGATCGGCGATGATCAGATGATTGCTTTGCGCGGCATCCATCGACTCATTGTAGTGATATTGCAGCAGGCTGGCGGCGACCGCGTAGGTCTCGCCATCGGCGACCGACAACGAACGCTGGAACGTGGCGTAGCCGTCTTTTTCATAGGTCACTACAATGGAGCCACCGGCAGGAATGGGAATATTGGCCAGCTCGTAAAAGCCGTTTGTATCTGTCGTTGCAGATTTGCCGCCGGAAGAGACGTTGACGTCAACCAGGCCACCACTGCCACTGACCACGCCGGCAACCGTCGTCCGGCCCTGTGGAGTTATGTCCCCATCATTGCCGTTGTCGTTCCCGGTCGCAACGATACTCAATAAACCCAGCAAGATAACCGGGGCCAACAACAGGCCATAAAGTAATTTACTTATTGTATTTGTAGAATTTCCCATTTTTCACCTCTCACCAAAAGCCCGCCAGACAATACCTAACATTCGCGCTTTACCAACCTATTGACGCTGCGCATATCACGCCAGAAGAACAATATGTGTTGACCAATACCCCCACCTGCCGGCAATATCCCGCCTCGATAATGAAGCCCGAATGGGATACGAGCCTCTCGCGCAGCATCGGGCGATCCTATATGCCCAATGAAAAGCTATTCATCACCCGTGACAACCCTATAGAACATAGAAAGATTATCAATGGGAAAAAGTCACAAAATGATGCATTTCCACATGCATCTAAATGGAAATCATCCCCCCCAAAACCCATAATGCGCCCTCCACTCCATTTCAATACCGTGCAATTCACCATTGGCATTGCAGCGCTGATACTGGGCGTATTGGTTTATGTGCTGGATCGGCCTGCCGGACAGACCTATTTCATCCCCGACTCGCTCGACATATCGACAGGCTTACACAGCGCCTTTGGCACGCTCGGCAACCACCTGCCAACCTTCTTTCACACGGTATCCTTTTGTCTGATCACGGCCGCTTTGCTGAATGTTCACACCCCAGGTGCGCTGGTGATCTGCACAAGCTGGCTGATGGTCGATGCCGCCTTCGAGATCGGCCAGCATGCCGATATTGCACCACTGCTGGCCAAGCAGGTTCCCGAGTGGTTCAACCACCTCCCCGTGCTCGAAAATACCGCCGGCTATTTTCTCCATGGCAACTTCGATCCCCTCGATTTGCTCTCCATCTTCCTGGGAGCCTTGACGGCCTTTGTGCTGATCCTCGCTACCCGGCGTTTCGCCTTCTCGAGCGACGACACGACGGACGGTGTATAATTCCCGCCCTATAACATCCCCCGGCCCAAGCCATGAGCAAGAAACCTGAATCCGTCCAACGCGGCATCCCCCTGCGCGGTGCAGAAAAGGTCGCGCGCATCCCGATCA
>JALTPW010000626.1 GCA_026999335.1 Chromatiales bacterium | reverse complement strand
TTTTTGCAGGTTTTCAGTGGAAGGCTTGCTTTATTATAGCTTTCTTCGCGCCAGGAATGGAGTGGTTTTTTATATTAAATCATGAGGTTAGATGGTTTTCGGGCGGGCACTATTTAACATAATCAAGAGGGGAAAGGGTACCTGTAAAGTAGTTGTGGTAAGCGCTTCCTTGGAATCTGCATATCATTCGGATTTTGAGATTGTCAGCCCAAAAACCAAGTTCGTTACTGGGGAAATGTTACTGAAACCAGGCTAGTCCCTGGCCAGCGTTGCTATGGGTGTCTCGTCAATCCTTGTATGGCGCCTTTCTCCTGCTTTCTTCTCGTTATCGATATTGTGAAGTGCTTCTAATATAACGGGCACCATCAACCTGGCAGCGGCGCCAAGGTTAGGTTTTCCTTTTGATGGCAGCATGTTAATGCTGGATTCGTGGCTCCTTATTTTTTTCAGATGAGACATGCAGGCACGGTTCGGTTTTTATGAGTAACAAACCGAGTTTACCCACGAAGAACTGTGGGAAATACGCGCGTAAATCGACTCTAAGGTCCAGTTTTCCTTTGTGTTTTCTCTTCGCGCCTATTACAAATATTTCTTGAAGAACGCAACATGTAGCCGTGTGGCTATCCCCGACGCGATCAGGAACGGAGGAAGCAGGTATTTGGGGTCCATTGGGACGGGCGGGATCAGGTAGACGACCCAAAGGAGCAGGAACGACCACGCCAGGCCTCGTTTGGCGTGATGGTAGATAAAGCCGGACTCCCGTTCGCCACCGGTACGGCGCAGGTACCAGCCAACAAAGCCATCGGCCATGGCCACGGCAGTGATCAGTATCAGGAAAGGCAGCGTCAAGATCAGAATGCCAACCCGAAGGGCAAACAATTTCAGGCCGATCATGGCCGTTTCCAGGACCGGCCACAGGGCGTTTGCGAAGTCGTGTGCTGTAGCCGGCGTTTCAGCGCCGGATTGCCGCAATGTGCCATCAATGCCCGTTGAGACAAATACCTGCTCATAGAAAGCCTGGGTAACGTCGACCAGAAAAGCCACCTGGGAGGGTTGCAGGTCGAGTAGCGCTACCTCTTGTTGACAGATTCCAGGTGGCGCGCGCCATTAGGAGACCAGAGGACAAATACACAGAAGATGTCCACCACCAGTACAAAAAGAGATAGCAGGAAAAACCACTTGGCCAGCCATAACAAGCCTGTCAGTCGCGGCTGCTCAGCCATGCTCCATTCCATAGAAGGTGAGGCGTTCCCGGCGGATGGCTTCCATGTCTTTCGGTAGTAATGGATCGCTGCCGGGCAGGGGCAGCCGCAACTTGTAAAGTTGACCGCCTTCCAGCAGGGCGAAGGCCTGTCCTTTTGGCAACTGCACCAGGTCGGCCGGCGTGAGCATATCCATTTCCGTTTCGGTGAGCCGATCCTCGTTGCGGGTGGTGAAATCGGTGCTGGTGCCGGGGTCGTTATTATCGGTGACCTGGGAGGCGGCGAGCTTGGTATAGACGCGCGCCTTGGGAAGCTGGTCGGTCAGGGTGCGGGCGGTGATCTCGTTTTTCACGCGCAGCATAATGAGCGTGTTCAGATTGCCGGTGATCTGTCCCGCCTTGGCGCGATCCCCGATGCCCGCCTCGATGTCGCTGGCGGTCTGGGTGTAGGCGGTGACCTGGAATCCCGCGCCACCGGCCTTGTTGAGCAGCGGGATGAACTCGTTGCCGATGAGTTCATTGAATTCGTCGGCATGAATGGTCTTCTTGACGCTGGTGTGGCCATCGAGCGTGGGTAACCCCTGGGTGTCGCCGTGTTTGTAGAGCTGGCCGGCAATCGAGGTCAGATCGGCAAACATGGAATTGCCCACGGCCGCGGCCACTTCGGCGTCGGTCAGGGCATCTAGCCCCACATAGACGATGCCTTGTTCGCGGATGACCCGCATCCAGTCCAGGATAGGGCGGCGGTCAGCCCCGTCTATGTAGTCGGGAGACAGCAGGGCACCGATGCGGCCGCTGGTGAGTTTTTCCAGCAGGGGCAGCAGGCTGGCGGTGAGCTTGTCGAAATAGGTTTTGTCGTATTCGAAGGCGCTGCGCAAGCCATCCGCCACGGGATCGAAGAGATTGTGTTCTTTGGCGTATCGGGTGAGGGCAATGGCGTGAAAATCACGTCCGCGCAGCGCCATGGGCAGGGTTTTCTCGTTGAGGTTTCCCTCGATCCGCTGCACTCCTTGTTTCCAATCCTCAGGCGCCTCCTTGTCCAGCCACAGGTGGAAATAGTCGGTGAGCAGCGGCTCGATCGTGGTCACATAACGGGCGATGGTGTGATAGTCGGGACGGCGGCCGAGGCCCACCAGGGCACGCGCCACGACATTGGTGAAACGCCAAGCAAATTCGCGGAAGGCGGCACTGTTGCCCTGGGACGGGAGTTGGGTCGCAATACGCGAGGCCACCTCCGTGATCCGTGCAAAATCTCCCACCGGGTGATAGCGCTCCGATATGTCGGGAAAGCCCAGGTGGAAGATATGGAACTGGTCCAGCCGACCGGCCCGCCGGGCCTCGGCATGCATTCTACGCAGCAGATCGATATCGCCCTTGGGATCGAAGCAGATCACCACATCGCCGCGCCGGATATCCTGGGTGACCAGTATCTCCAACAGGCGAGTCTTGCCCACCCGTGTGGTGCCGAGCACCAGCTTGTGGCCGACCCGCTCACCGATGTCCATCCAGATGTCGGTTTCTTCCTCGGTGCCGACGCCATGGAGCGCGGGCGCCCCGCCGACGGCGGGCAGCGGGCGCAACGGGTTCCAGCCGCTATCCCGTTGCGTCAGCCGGGGCAGCCACGACAAAAAGAGCGAGCGTTCCAGGCGGATCTCCATGCGCCGGGCGGCCTGATAGAGTTTTCCCGGTTGCAGATAACGCTGTGCCTGTGGATGACGGGATTCCACCAGTCGCTGGGTGTGGCGCTGATCCCAGCGAAAACCACGCCCCAAAAACAGCTTGTGCCAGGAGACAGGCACCTTATCGGCCTTCAAGACGCAGCGGGGCAGCCGCCGAAGGTGGCCCTGGTAGCGACAGACGCGCCAGCCTTGCCACAGGCGCCACCCGCCCAGGCCGGCGAATCCCAGGGCCGTGATTTCCGCCAGTCCAGGCAGGATGGGAAAGAACGTCGTCGGCGCCGTATACAGCATGGCTGCGCCGGTGGTGAATATGGCGCCCGGCAAAAACTCGACCACGGGGCGCAGGCGGTTATCAAAGGCATCTGACATGCAAGCTCAGTCCGTTTTGCTTGTCCCGCCTGACCAAGGGCCAGGTGCGGATTGGGCTCCGGCAGCAGCACGCCCTCGAACAGCCGTTCGGGGTCTTCGATGAGGATGCCATTGATGCGACTCCTGCTGCGCTTGCCCACAACCTGGTAAGCGTGAATGTTGGTGCCTTGTGCGGTCTTGCGGTGAATCTTGAGTTTCTGAAAGCGCTTTTGTACCCGTTGCCAGTTTTCCCGGTCGAAATCCTTGAAGATGCCGGGGCTGACCAGCAGGAGACCTTCTGCCACGCAATGGATGCGGGCGTTGGTCGAGTTAGTCTCGAAACGGTTCTGCTTGAGGCCGTCATGGAGCCAGTCCAGGAACGCCTGGCCGGGGTCATCGTCAGTTTCGGGATCAGTGTCTGTTGACTTGCTGGGTTTGACCGGCGCCGTGTCATCATTGGTTTGCTGATCCGGATTGGATGAGGGTGGGGCGAAAAACTCGATGGGATCAAAGCCGCTGGCTGAAGGGGTATTCGTTACCGGCATGTTTGATGCGGGATTTTCTTCATCATGGTGGTGTGGTTCAGAGGCGTTTTCCAACACGGGTGATTGCGGCTTTGCTGGTTCTGAATCTGTATCGCCAGTTTCAGTCTCCACCGGCGTGATCGTGCCGGCAAATATTTCCGGCCGGGAGCCCGGGTCAGGCCAGAGGCGCGCAGCCGGAAAGCACAGGAAGGTGAGTGTATGTGACCAGTTGTCACTGCTCACGGCCGCCTTCCAGATGGAGCGATCCCCATTGGGGATCAGGATGCCGTTTTCCTGAAGCTCGTCGAAGATGCGGTCATTGCGGGAGGGGATACCCGTGTGGCCTTCCTGGGCGAGGTGCTCGCGCAGCGTATCGATACCGCGCTTGCTCACCAGCCACAAGCGCTCACCGTCAAACCAGGCGGCCGCGCCATTGCGGTTGAGGGGGAACTTGTTTTCCTTCAGCAGGAAGCGCAACCCGGTGAGCAGACGTTCGTGCAGCGGCTGGCGAGTGCCGGGTAATCGGGTCGTTTCCCCCGAGGCTCCAAGATTCCCTGCCACGGAGAGTCCATCAGCCTGTTGGATAATCTCACCCAGGATACCGGCATCCTCGAATGTCCCGCTGACCGCAGCAAGCCAAGTGGCTAACAGGCCGCGATCAGCGCTGAGCCAGGCCAGGGCGCGCTGCGGTAAAATGAGTTGAGATAACAGGGGTGCTACCCGTTCATGCAGACGGTGCTCACGATTGTGGCGGAAGCGGATGCGATACCAGGTGTTCGGCGACAAGGTGGAAGTGAGCGCATCCCAGGGACCAACATCACATCCACTATGATCGTAGCGTGTGATGTCCTGATCCATCAGCGGCTTGCCGATGTCGTGCAGCAGTGCTGCGCTGAACACGGCGTAGGTCCACACCTCCCGCTTGGCGACGATCTCCTCGGTGTCCGCGCCTTGAGGCAACAAATGCGCCCGGCGCAGGCGCAGGGCATGAAGCGCCACCTCGAGTCCATGGCTCAGCAAACCACCTGAGCCGGCGTGGTGATG
Source organism: Chromatiales bacterium (assembly GCA_026999335.1). Lineage (GTDB taxonomy): Bacteria > Pseudomonadota > Gammaproteobacteria > SZUA-152 > SZUA-152 > DRQN01. The sequence continues at coordinate 5,007 of JALTPW010000626.1, read as the reverse complement.
GGCCTCCGAGGCTGGCAGCAGCTGGACGTAGTTGGCGTAGGCCAACAGCGCGTCCAAATAAAAGGTGCGCCAATGAGGCGGCGGAATCCCCACCAATTGCTGGATCTCCCGGATAGACCGGGAATGCTGGCCCAGCAGATCCAGTGGCAGCTTGACGGGCAAGCACGCCGGGTGAGGGGATTTTGATTTGCGTTGCAGGCAGAACATCTGCCGGGTTGTAGCAGGCCAGATGTGTCAGTGGCTACGATAAATTAGTTTCTGCCGGCAAACATTTTTCTGGGGCGGGCTGAAAGTTCGGGTATTTGGTAAAACTTGAAACTGCACAGCTATGTGAAGTTGACTCGAGCTGTTTTTAAACACCCATTTTAAGCAATCATTGAACTGTCAAAAATAGGATAGTCAGATTTCAGGGCTACAGCAATGCGGGTGGCTAAACGCTAGGGGGTAGCGGTGGGGCGAACGCTGCCTGGCGACACGCCAAATATCCGTTTGAACGCCCTGCAAAACGCGGCTTCAGATTGGTAACCAAGGCGGTCGGCGAGTACCGAGAGGGAATCCGACGTCTCCTGAAGTTGCGCACGAGCAAGTTGCATACGCCACTGGGTGAGGTAGCGCATGGCAGATTCACCGACCATGTTGGTGAACCGGGCCGAGAAACCTGAGCGCGACATACCGACCTCTTTGGCCAGAGAGGCTACAGACCAGTCTTTTTCGGGTGCACGGTGAATCGCGGCGAGCGCCTTTCCTACATGGTTATCACGCAAGGCCGACAACCAACCTTGCTCAGCTTCTGGCGCTGAGTCGATCCATGAACGGATTGCCTGAATGATGAGGATATCGGCCAGGTGCGTAATCACCGTTTCTCCTCCTGGCCTTAACTCCTTGGCTTCATGAGCGATAAAGCGAAGCGTGTTTTGTAGCCAGTTGCTTTCATCATCGCCCCAGCTGTTGAGATGCAATACCTTGGGTAGCAGCGAAATAAGCTGTTGGCCTGCCACGTGGTCGAAGCGAACAACACCGCAAGTCAGTTGAGTTAATTCACCACCGCCCCCGTGGTGCATGATTTCATAACGGTCACTTACCTGTTCGACGGGTATGTCAAACAATGGCACGGTCTTATCTTCCAGGCTTTTGCGGATAGTATGCCCGTTGCCGTGAGGAACGAGTGCCAGGCTACCTTGTTGCAGCAAGCGGGGCTCTTCACCGTCAACTTCGAGCCAGCAGTGCCCCGCAGTGATGATATGAAACATCATGCAATCCTCAAATGGAGGTAGATAAACACCCCACGGCGCCGTTAATTCGGCTCGGCTGTACAGGGTGCCCGTGAGCCGGAGCAAGTGCAGCGTTTCACCCAGTGGGTCGCTGAAGTCAGAGATCTTTGTGTTGGTGCGTTGCATGATTTGAATGGTGTCATGTGTATTTGCCTGAAGTCTAGATGGTTTAGACGAATAGTCAATACAAATAGACTTATTGTGATTGTTAGTCCATCTATTCTGTCCGATATTAGTACCCAAGACGAGCCTATTGCTCGTTCCAAATCATCATCAACCAACACAGGAAATGGACATCATGAAAAACTCACCCATTCTCATCATCGGTAAAAACGGTAAAACGGGCGCGCGCGTGAACCAACGCCTGCAGGCTCTCGGGTATGCAACCCGTGCTGTTTCTCGATCAACCACGCCATCATTTGACTGGGAGAATCCCGCGACGTGGGCTGCGGCGATCAAAGGTACGCGCAGAGCCTATGTCACCTATCAGCCTGACCTTGCCGTACCCAATGCAGAAGCTGCGATCAAAGCGTTTGTGCAGGTCGCCTGCGAAAACGGACTGGAACACATTGTTCTACTTTCCGGTCGCGGAGAGGAGGGTGCACAACGCGCTGAGAAAATACTTCAGGAAAGCGGAATTTCATGGAACATCGTCAGGTGCAACTGGTTTTGCCAAAATTTCAGCGAGAGCTTTATGTTGGAGGGTATATTGGCCGGTGAATTAGTCTTGCCTGCCGCAGATACCGTTGAACCTTTTGTTGATGCTGATGATATTGCTGACGTTGTAGTCGCGACGTTAACCCAGCCTGGCCATCAAAATAAACTGTACGAACTTTCTGGTCCACGCGCCCTGAATTTTGCGCAATGCATCGAAGAAATTTCTGAGGCACTGGGCCGTCCCGTGAAGTACACCACCGTTCCCGTCGATGACTACATCGAGATATTGCGCGAACAGGGCGTACCTGAAGACCTGCAATGGTTACTGCGTGAACTGTTCACCGTGGTATTTGATGGCAGAAACAGTAATGTCGCGCGCGGTGTTGAAGAAGCACTTAAGCGTCCAGCTACTGACTTTAAAACTTATGTACAGAAAACGATTGAGTCTGGCGTTTGGACCGCTGTAGAGCAGAGGCAGACCGCGTAATGTTTTTGTCGGAGAAAGTCCCTGTGAGTATTCAGGGACTTTCTTAATAACAAGAGGAGTTAAAGAAGATGAAAAACTCAAAAACACTTAAAATCGTTTTGATTGTCTCCGGTCTGGTTGCGACAATAATTGGAGCAGCAATACTGTTTGCGCCTGTGGCGTTCTATGCAGCATATGGAATAGAAATTGCTGATAACTTTGGTTTACTGAATGAAATAAGAGCGTCTGGTGGTGCAGTGCTAGCGAGTGGATTATTAATAATGTCAGGTGCCTTCGTGGATAAACTGGCCTTTACCGCTATAGTGGTTTCCACTTTACTGTACCTGCCTTATGGTTTATCCCGAGTTATGAGCATAGTGATCGATGGAATGCCCGTTGAGGGGTTTGTACAGGCAGCCGCTTTAGAAATAGTGATAGGACTGGTTTGCGTTTTCGCTCTTGTAAAGTATCGAGGAAAGCAGGAGAAATTCGCATGATATCTACAACTATTGTCACAGGGCTTTTGTGGGCCGCTGCACTCAGCAGCGGACTTATAGCCGGGGTTTATTTTACCTTCTCTGGTTTTGTTATACGGGCATTCGGTGAAATCGACACAACACACGCCATCGCCGCTATGAACTCCATCAATAAAACGATACTTCGTTCAGCATTTATGCCGCTATTCTTTGGCTCATCTATTATCTCAGTACTTCTAATGATTCTCACCATTTATAATTGGAGTGACGCCAGCGCTGCATTAATATTATTAGCAGGGGCAGTTTATTTTATTGGTATGTTTGTTTGCACGCTTCTATTTAATGTGCCTCTTAACAACTCGTTGGCGGGAATAGATTCATCTAGTTCCAACGCACAACAGATATGGTCTCGCTATTTAACAATCTGGACAAACTGGAATCACCTGCGAACTATTAGCTCGCTTGTGACATGTATTATTTGTCTTTGGATTTTATCTAAGCATACAATATGAGTTGCCATTAATAATGGGCATCAATTAAGTTTTTAGATAGGATTTCACTTTGGCTGTATTTTTACGCCGTCTCTATTGTTTGCGTGCATTGACTTATTCAGGTTCAGTGACGCTTTTAGAAATAATTAATAAAGATCAAAAGGACTTGAAATGACAAGCCGTACCATCGAAACACCACCTCTTTTTTATGCAAGGATTGCAGGTCTTCTGTATCTGATTATCATTGTATTTGGTATCTTCGGTGAGGTGGTTGTTCGCTCTAGCTTAATTGTGGCGGGGGATGCTACTACCACCGCTAATAATATATTGGCTTCCGAATGGTTGTTCCGCATCGGTTTTGCTGCCGACTCAATCATGTTGTTGAGTGACGTTGCCATCGCAGTGATTTTTTATGTGTTGCTTAAGCCTGTCAGTAAAACACTGGCTCTAATAGCAGCCGCCTTCCGGCTGACTCAGGCCGCTATTCTGGGATTTAATTTGCTCAATTATTATGCCGCACTGTTACTACTAAAAGGTGTTGGGTACGCGAATGCTTTTGAGCCCGATCAGTTGAATGCGCTGGCGATGTTGTTTCTGGATATGCATAGCCACGGCTATGACCTTGGATTATTGTTCTTTGGTCTTTCCAGCCTTATTCTCGGGTACTTGGTTGTCAAATCGGACTACTTTCCAGCGGTTCTGGGCTATGGGCTAATGGCAGCTGCTGTGGTCTATCTGACGGGTGGTTTCATGCTTTTTCTTTCCCCTGACTATGCATCAATCATTGAGCCTATATACATCGTACCGTTAATAGCAGAGCTTTCATTTTGTTTATGGCTCTTGATGAAAGGTGTAAAGGTTAAATCGTGAGGTGACTCAGGCCCACCTTCTTACAGATCTAAAAACTTGATCTGGATTTGTATGCGCTGTCTTTGATTGTATCTTGGCTTCCGTAAATATAAGCTATATGCAGTCAACCTATGATAAATCGTGGAATATTTAAGTAGAATAAGCTTATGAAAAAAATTGCTGTATTTGGAAAGCCCGGTGGAGGTAAGTCAACTTTAAGTAAAAAATTGGCAGCCGCAACAGGTATTGACCTATATCCTTTAGATCTAATCGAATACGGGAAAAACGGTGAAAGAGTACCGCGCTCTGAATACTCTATGGCCCACGAAAAACTTATAAACTCAGAAAATTGGATTATTGATGGTCTTGGCAGTTTGGACTCATTTTGGCGCCGTATAGATGCTGCAGACACAATCGTATATATTGACCTACCTTATTGGGTTCACTACTGGTGGGTTACGAAAAGGCTCATAAAGGCTGTATTCGTCAAGCCAGAAGGTTGGCCTGATGGAAGCTCAGTTTTGAAAGGTACTCTTGCAAGTTGGAAGTACTTGCGGTTGTCTCCTAAGTTCTGGACGCCAGAACTCTTTAGAAAATTGCAAGAATCTTCAACAAATAAATCCTTGTACCGAATAAAATCGAAATCTGAGCTAAATTCTTTTGTCACAAAATATGCAGAGTAGTGACCATATAATAAGAGGCTGCAGGCGGACACTTTTTTCATTCGTTCCTCACTCCAAAAATGCCACTACCCCCAACGTTCCTGAAGGGTGCGCTCTCAAAATGATGTACAAATT
>JALTPW010000625.1 GCA_026999335.1 Chromatiales bacterium | reverse complement strand
GTCAGCTGTACCCTGCTGGCCGGTGAACTGACCTATCACAGCTGTGACTGAGCCCGATTTGATCCGCGAATGAACGCCAATGGACACCAATTTTCACAAGGACAGTCCTTCGACAAACACGGCGCCGATGCAAGGGGTCATTGTGCGCACGGCGCACACTACACGTACTCGTAGCGTGTACCGTGTGCACGAAGAGCAGCATCGAGTTTGCTGGCACTGGAAAGTGTCCGCGAATAGACGCCAACGATGATGTCGTATAATCCTTTCATTTGTGCCCATTCGCGTTCATTCGCGAATACCATTACCGGCCTGACAACCCTCTACCGACCCCGGTGACCAATACCATGCCCAACAAACGCTCCCACCGCGATACCATCCACGTTGAAAACGCTCGTATCCTCGAACGCCAAGGACACGAAGGCGACCAGGTCATCCTGCGCGTGCATGCGCCGCAGATGGCCGCCAGCGCCGGGCCGGGGCAGTTCGCCCATATCCAGTGTGACCCCGACCTGCCCCTGCGCCGGCCCATCTCCATCATGCGTGTGGACGCCCGGGCCGGTTGGGTGGATTTCCTCTTCAAGGTGCTGGGTGTCGGCACCCGCCGCCTCGCCGCCCGCCGCGTGGACGAGATGCTGAGCATCCTCGGCCCCATCGGCAAGACCTTTGAATCACATATGACCCACCGCCGCCCACTGCTCATCGGCGGCGGTGTGGGCATGCCACCGATGGTATTCCTCGCCGACCGCCTACGCGAGGTGAAGGGGGCTTACGAACCCTTCGTCATCATGGGTTCCGAGGTGCCGTTTCCGTTCAAGGCACAGCCGTCGCAGATCATGGTGCCGGGCATGCCCGAGGGGGTGATCGCCGCCATGCCGCTGCTCGATGACTGGGGTATCGCCTCGCGCCTGGCCAGTCAGCAGGGCTATCCCGGCACCTTCGAGGGCTATGTCACAGAGCTGGCGCGCGCCTGGTTGGACAACCTCGACAACGAACAGCGTAAGGAAGTCGCCGTGTTCACCTGTGGCCCGCACCCCATGCTGGAGGCCGTCGCCGCCCTGGCGCGGGAATACCGGCTGCCCTGTCAGGTGTCGCTGGAAGAATTCATGGCCTGCGGCGTCGGCGGCTGCGCCGGTTGTGTGGTGGAAGTACAGACACCCGGCGGCCCGGCCATGCAGCGCGTCTGTGTGGATGGGCCGGTGTTTGAGGCGGCTGCGGTGTTTCCAGCGGCTTGAGGTCGCCGAAGTTTGTGTAGGAGCGGGCCATGCCCGCGATGGTTTTCACGTCTCGGCTGAATCAAAGCACTTGTAGGATATTTCTACCCCGATGCCATTGGCCATCGCGGGCATGGCCCGCTCCTACTGGATAATCAGGGCCAATATTCAGTAAGGTATCTTGTCAGCCAACGCCATCCATTTGCGGAAGCTGCTATCGAAGTCCTCGCAGACGCATTGCACCACGGGCAGTGAGCGCTCGGTATAGGGTTGGCAGAGTTCTCGCGCAATCCAGCGGTCATCGAAGCCGGCGCGACTGGCATCCTCGCCACTGGCGGCGAATACCACCCGTGCTATCCGCGCCCAGTAAATGGCCGCCATGCACATGGGACAGGGCTCGCAACTGGTGTAGAGCACGCAGTCACTCAAACTAAAGTTGTTTTCTTTTCGGCAGGCGTCACGGATAGCCTGCACTTCGGCATGGGCGGTGGGATCATTGTCGAGGGTGACGCGATTGTTGCCCCGGCCGATCACTGCACCCTGTTTCACGATCACTGCGCCAAAGGGGCCGCCGCCCTCGTCCACGGAGCGGTTGGCCAGATCGATGGCCTGTTGCAGAAAATCCTGGTCGCTCATCGAGTGGTCACGTTGTCGGTCTTGCCGTCTGTGTCGTCTTCCCCGGCGGGAAAGCGGTAGGCCTCCATATCGATACGGCTGATATGGCTGCCGAAAATGTCGATTTGCCCGTGGTAGCGCCGCTCTCCATCACTGGCAAATTCAAAATCATAGCGGCGTTCGAGCTGTAGATGTCCCCGGGCATTGCGGCGCAGACGGATGCGGGTACGCACCACCGTATCATCGAGAAATTGCACCTGTCGTTGGTCGCAGGCTCGACGTCCGGCGGCACGGGCGATCTCCCGGGTGCGCAGGGTGTCCCACCAGTACCAAAGGCCACCGCCAAGGGGGAAAAACCACAGCCAGTCGTTCATTGCCAATTCATTAGTAATGGGGCGGCGGCGTTTCTTCCGCAGCCGAGGCCATTTCGCCGGCATTCAGGCCGCGCATCTGCTGTTTGATCCGCTCCAGCTCGGCGTGCAGCGCTTCAATACTGCGCTGCTGCAACAGCAGGGTCTCATTGACGGCCTCCAGGGTCGCTTCCTGATGCGCATAGCGGATTTCCAGATCAGTCAGTCGTGACTGCATATTTTTAACTCGACTTTTGATTTACTCGGCCCGGATCTTTCGTGACAGATTCGGGTTAGAATAACTTTGATCATTGAGTAATCACTTCGGCGGGTCAAGATGTCGACATCAATTGGTAACAAAAACCGAGCTGCAACGGCCAGTGGCACATTGGCCGCCAAATGGGATGATTGCTACCACGAAGTCGAGCTGTCCGGCGCGGCGCGGGTATTGGCGGAAAACAGCCACCTGCTGCCGGTTGCGGGCGAAGCGCTGGATGTGGCCTGCGGCCTGGGCGGCAATGCCCTGCTGTTGGCGCAGGCCGGGTTGCGCACTCAGGCCTGGGATATCTCACCCGTGGCCATCGCGCGACTGAACGCTTCCGCCGCCGGGCTACCGCTGAGCGCCGTGGTGCGCGATGTGCTGGCCGCACCGCCGGCACCTTTGAGTTTTGACGTCATCGTCGTCAGTCGCTTCCTCGCACGTGATCTATGCCCAACACTGCTGGCTGCGCTACGTCCCGGTGGATTGCTGTTCTACCAGACCTTTAGCCGCGACAAGGTCGCCCCCGGCGGGCCGTCGAATCCGGATTTCCTGCTCGCAGAGAATGAGTTGCTACAGCTGTTCATGGGACTGCGCCTGCGGGTCTACCGTGAGGAGGGCCGTATCGGCGATACGCAACGCGGTCTGCGCAATGAGGCCTTGCTGGTGGCGCAAAAGACAGACTGACACTACGCTCAGGGCGTTTCCGTGGCGCGATTCTCGCCTTTGGAGGACTCCCAACGCAGAATGCCTTCCACGGCATCTTCGGTAAGCTGCGGCGTGATGTAGGTAATGAAGGAATAGACGTAACTGCGCAGGTGCCGTCCACGGTGCACACAGATACAGCTGGTGCTGGGTTTGAACAGGTGCCCGGCCTCCAATACCGCCAGATCACCATCTTCTGTTTTATCCAGCGCCGTCTCGGCGATCAGGCCCACGCCCAGTCCCAGCTTGACGTATTTTTTGATGATGTCCGCGTCCAGCGCGGTGAGCGCGATGGTCGTCAGCAGGCCGGCATCGGTAAAGGCCTGATTGATCGCCGAACGGCCGGAGACGCTGTGGTCATAGGTGATCAGCGGATGCTGGGCCAATGCCTCCAGGGTCAACTCCGTTTCCTGAGTCAGAGGATGATTCTGCGGCGTGATGACGGCCATGTTCCATTCGCGAAAGGGCAGCATGACCAATTCGTTGGGCATGTTCTTGGTTGCCGTGGTGATGGCGACATCCGCTGTGCGCGACAGCAGCATCTCGTGAATCTGTGCCACGTCGCCCTGGTGAATACGCAGCGTGATACCCGGGAATTCCCGTGAGAAGCGAGCAATCACTGGCGGCAGTGCGTGGTAAGCTTGCGTATGAGTGGTGGCTATGGAGAGGGTGCCACGACTGTCGTCATTGGCCTGCTGGGCCAATTGGCGGATGTTGTCTGACTCGGTCAGGATACGTTCAGCCATCTCGATGATACCCTTGCCGGTAGACGTCACGCCGGTCAGGCGTTTGCCGTGGCGCTCGAAGATCTGCACATCGAGCTCTTCTTCCAGCAAGCGGATCTGAGTGCTGATCCCGGACTGTGCCGTAAACAGGCGTTCTGCCGCCGTTGTCACATTTAACCCACGCCGGGCGACCTCACAGATGTAACGCAGTTGCTGGAGCTTCACGACCCATCACCCTTTATCTAATTCAAGGAATATATCAAGCCTATTAATTATTATATCTTATATAAAAAATAGTTTAATCTTTTATCATTATTGTAGCAATCAGGCCGTAACCAGAGCACCCTGCATACTCAGACGATATCAGCAACAAACATAATGCTTGCGAACGATATCACACAAAGAGAAAATAAGCCTTCAGCGAGCGGCCATCCGGGTCGCCAAACGGGGCACAAGGCAACAATAGCAGCACATATTTTAGAGCGATACACAACATTTAGCGATAATCTACCTATTCAACGGACAGGAGACCTGACAATGCACTTCAAACCCCATTTTGTCACCCATTTGATCTGCGGTCTGATACTGGGCGCCAGCGCCTCCAGTGTACAGGCTGACAATTATGAAGACGGCCTAATGGCCTTTGCCGTCGGCAATTTTCAGGAGGCGGGTCGCCTGTTCATGCACAGTGCCGATGAAGGTCATGCTGGCGCCGAACACATGCTGATGCGGTTGTTCTCCGAAGGCAAACTGTACTCTTCCAGTCTGGATAATGACACGCTTATGTGGACCCGCAAGGCCGCTGAACGTGGTAACGCCCAGGCTCAGTTTGCCCTGGCTGAGCTGTACATAACGCGTGGCGATGCAAAATCCGCCGTAGGCTGGTACCGCAAAGCCATCGCCCAGGGCCACCACAGCGCCTACTATAAACTAGGCCAACTACTGGAAAAAGGTGCCAAGGGTATCAGCGCTAATCAGCGTGAAAGCCGTCACCTGTTCAGTATTGCCGCCTCCGAATTCGATGTGCATGCCCAAAAGGGTGATGCCACAGCACAGAACACGCTGGCCAGTATGTACGAAAAGGGCCAGGGCATGGACAAGAACATTAAAATGGCCGCTAAATGGTATGACGCGGCGGCACACCAGGGTTATGCACTGGCTCAGCTGAATCTGGGGCGCCTGTATGCCAGCGGCAATGGTGTCCCGCACAATCATTATCAGGCGGCTTACTGGCTGGATCTGGCCGCTGCCCAGGGTCTGCACGAGGCCCGGGTGCTGCTCGGTGAAATTACACGCTCCGGCAAGGCCACCAGTGTCGCACTGGCCATGTAACGGCGGCATCGGCTCACTACGGCACCGATCACCCTCTCCCTCCCTCCCGCTCCGCGGGCAACCTTTGGCGCCGTTACCGGCGCCATTTTTTTTGCATGAGAACACCCCTAGCATCCGACTCAGCTGGCAGGAATATTTGTTTATTCGCAGTTCGCTACAGGCTATGGCTTTTCACAAGGGCTTTTCACAAGAAGATTGCCTATCCACACCGTGCGCACAGCGCACACTACATCCGCCATGGCACGATGACCTGTGACCATGGAAGCGCTCAAAATATCCCTGCCCAGCCCCGGAATTATGTCCGGCTGTTGTCATCCGAGCCGGGAAAATCCGGGGCAAAGCGCTGAATCCACTCTGCCGCCGCCTGTTCACTGGTGAGTTGGCGACCTTCCTGCTCGAAGATCTGTTGCCGGAAGTGCTCGATATGGCACAGTTGCTCTACCATGCGGGCACGAAACACATCGTCAAGATCCAGAAACTCGATACCGATCTCGAACTGATCACCCCGGCCATGGCACCATGTCACACGCCCCACGGCCTGGAAGACAGGGTTGACCAGGGGGATCTTTATACGAATGATGCTGCCCGGCGCCAGACTTGTCGAGGATTGGAAGGCGAGTCCGCCCTGACTGATGTTTTTCAGGCGATCAGAATGCGCCTCAGTCAGCTCCTCCGGTTGAAAATCAATGGGAATATCAGAGGGGTGTCGAATATAGTTGCGCATCATCGAGCACCGCAGCAGGGCTGCCGAATGCATACAACCTGCTGCCGAATATTCCGCACATACCACTAGCGCGCCAGGAATTCATCTGTCATCTCCTTATAATAGGCCCGTGCACCGCCTGCCATGAAATAGTAATTGTGTACGCCCTTGCTTTGCAGATAATACTGCAACCAGCGTACCTGCTTGCCGGCTGCATCATAGATCAAAAGTGCCCGCCTCTCACGCAGACTCTTGTGGATATAGCGATCCAGTTTCTCCCTGTCATCAAGAAAGGCACGCCGCTCGCGCCCCGGGAACAGTCCCAGGGCATCACGCTGAAAACGATCACGGACATCCAGCACATAGGCATTAGAGGATGCCACGCGTTCACCAAAGGCCCCCGGATCGATCAAACGTTTTCTGAAATCATCCCCGCTGATCAACCTATCGGGGTTATCCAGCGTTTCGCCCAACAGTTTGGCGGCCCCGGGATAGGCCCTGGCCCAGTCCATAATACCCGCATCGTAGGCATAGACACTGGAAATATTGGCCTCGGCGCATTTCCTGGCCGCCTGATAGGACTTCATGCAGGTCTTACCATTACAATAGACTACAATATCGTTCATGTTTTCGGCACGCAGGTTTGCCATCCGGCCCGCAAAGTGTTCGTCGGCAAGGGGAATATTGATCGCACCCGTGATATGCAGGGTCTGATATTCATAGGCGGAACGCACATCCACCACCAGCACCTCATGCCGCCGTGCTTTGAGCTGCTCCAGGGTGATGACGCTGATATCGGGATAAATCTTACGCCCGGGAAACTCCACGGTCTCTGCAACCACCAGCAGTGGCATCAGCAACAGGGCCAGAGCGAGAAAGTGGAAAATCGGATGCGCACGAATCATGGGGCCTCCAAGGATGGGCAGCATTACAGGGGAGCGGTATTGTGCCACGGTTTTCTCCCGCGCACGGATAAAATCTGCCATTTCTGACGGAGCGGCTTGGTCTTGTATTTTTCGCCAAAACCCATTATTTGCTGCCTCACCTTCCCCTCCAACCCAATATCTTGTGGTTGATCAAAAGGGAGCCCGGTGAAAATCCGGGGCTGACGCGCAGAGGCAAAGAGAAACGAAGAGCACACATGACACTGTCCGCAGAAAATGGGAAGTCGCGTTCCGAGGCCAAAGGTCTGCAATCGCCAGATCACAGCCCCCAAGTCCGAAGACCTGCCGGAGCCGGCGGCCGATCAGATTCGGCCGCCACCCAACGTCTTCGCGAAACAGGCGTCAGGGCTGGAGGCCTCCCGCGCAGTGTGGCGAGAAACTCCCGTGGTAGCATTTTTCCTCCATGTGACCTGACCTGCTCGTGCAGGCGCCCAAAACCATCTGAAGGTGCCATGCAAACCACGAACACCGCAGCATCCCTGCAACCGGTACCCGTTAAAAACACCCTTGGCGAAGTCGAAGCTCGGATCAGTGCCCCTCGCACGGTCATCCGTCGTAACGGCAAGCTGACCCGGTTCGACGAGACCAAGATCACCGTGGCCGAACTCAGCGGCCAGGTCACTGCGCCCGTCTTTAGCAAACATACTATTCAGAACATTGCACAAGTAGGAGCGGGCCATGCCCGCGATGGTTCCTGTCCTAAGACGTCAACCGTGCATTTGTAGAAGCGCCTACACCATCGCGGGCATGGCCCGCTCCTACCTCAGGATCTGCGATGAAGTCGTCCCGCCTTTCTTTCTTTTCCGGCTACGTTTGACAGGTCGATACTGCTCACGCCACTCCGCGATGAGTTCACCACGAAAGGCCTTCGCGAGGATAGATTGGGTGAGGTGGTTAACACGAAACTGGGCGGCTTTGAGCCGTTGTTCAATCTAGTCGGCGAAGGTGAAGAGTTGTTCCACGCGGCGGACGATTTCGGTTTGCTCTTCTTTTGACACACATGGAACTGTCATCCATTTAAGAATTTTCTGATTAAGGTTTGTCATCGTTGTAGCAACTGACACAGGCTCCAAAGATACTGATTATCCCGGTGTCCAGAAAAGGCAATACCGATCCACGAACTTGGGATAACAAACGTAGGTTGAGGTGACGCAGGAACCTCAACCATTGTTAACACCCCCCAGGTATTTTCTGCCAGACAGAGCAAACACAAGATAACGTTAACGGGACAACCTTGACATAAAACACGTGATTCATGGGGTCAGTTTTTTATCTTTGCGGCCCGTTTTGACTTTTTTTCTTTTCACTGTATTTTTATTTCATACTCAATGATCAGCGGTGCATGATCGGAGAAGCGTTCTTCCTTGTAGATTTCCACAGCCTTGACACGATCCTTCAGCCTGGGGGTGATGACCTGATAATCGATACGCCAACCCACATTTTTGCTCCAGGCCTGACCGCGGTTTGACCACCAGGTGTACTGGCTGGATGCCTGGTTCACCACACGGAAGGCATCGACGAAACCCAGTGAGCCGAAGACTTCATCCAGCCAGGCGCGCTCTTCCGGCAGGCAGCCGGAATTTTTCTGGTTGCTCTTCCAGTTTTTGATATCGATTTCCTTATGCACGATGTTCCAGTCGCCACAAATAATGAATTCACTGCGTTTGCGGCGCAAGGCCTTGAGTCTTTCGCTAAAACGTTCCATGAAGCTGAACTTTATCTGCTGCCGTTCTTCCTTGCTGGAGCCAGAGGGCAAGTAGAGTGACACGATACTGAGTTTGCCCATGTCGGTGTCGAAGTCGGCCTGGATGAAGCGCCCCTCGGCGTCCATATCCTCGAAACCTTCCCCCAGCTTGGCAATAACCTTCAGTGGCTCTTTTCTGGCGTAGATAGCCACACCGCTGTATCCCTTTTTTTCCGCATCCACGTAATAACAATGATAACCATGGGGATAAAAGTGCTCGGCCTCCAGCTGGTGCTCCTGGGCCTTGGTTTCCTGGATGCAGACGACGTCGGCACCCTGCCGGGCAAGCCAGTCGAAGAAACCCTTTTTGGCGGCGGCACGTATGCCGTTGACGTTGGCGGTAATGACTTTCATGAATCTCTCCGGTCGATGCGACAAAGCGCGCCAGTATACCGTAGAGAAATACCCTGAAGAGATATCGCAACGGGCCACCGGGGCAGGGCGACTTGCGCTAGAATACGCCGTATTTCCTTCATCTCATATGGACAGGCCACCATGCAAGACTATCAACGTGAATTTCTCGACTTTGCCATCGACGTGGACGTGCTGCGCTTTGGTGAATTCACCCTCAAGTCCGGCCGTCTCAGTCCTTATTTTTTCAACAGTGGCCTGTTCAATACCGGCAGCAGTCTGGCGCGTCTCGGTCGCTATTACGCACAGGCAGTAATGGATTCTGGCATCGAGTTCGACATGATTTACGGCCCCGCCTACAAAGGCATCCCACTGGCCGCGACCCTGGCCATCGCCCTGGCCGATCACCACGACCGTGACCTGCCCTATGCCTTCAATCGCAAGGAGGCCAAGGATCACGGCGAGGGCGGCATCATCGTCGGCGCACCACTCGCGGGCCGTGTACTGATCATTGACGATGTCATTTCCGCCGGCACTTCGGTACGCGAATCCGTGGACATCATCCAGGCCAGCGGTGCCACGCCGGCGGGGGTGGTGATCGCGCTGGATCGGCAGGAACGCGGTCAGGGTGAGACATCGGCGATCCAGGAAGTGGAACGCGACTACGGGCTCAGAGTGGCCAGCATCGTACAATTGGGCAGTCTGGTGGAATATCTGGGCAAGTCGACAGGTATGGCAGAATCTTTGGCCGCTATTTGCGCCTATCGCGCGCAATATGGTGTGTAAGACTAAATCCAGTCAGGCTATAATCCGCCCCTTGGCTATCCCCTGAATCCGACCATCATCCCAAGGATCGATCATGAACAGAAA
>JALTPW010000624.1 GCA_026999335.1 Chromatiales bacterium | reverse complement strand
TTGTGGGTGGCGCTGGCAGCATCAGTCAATCGGGCGCCAATACTACCATCAATCAAACCAGCCAAAACATGGCCATCGACTGGCAGAGTTATAACGTCAATGTCAATGAGCGCGTGCAGTACATCCAGCCTAACACCTCGTCCATTTCCTTAAACCGTATCCTGAGTCAAAGCGGTTCCACCATTGCCGGACGCATCGATGCCAATGGTCAAGTGATTCTGGTCAATCCCAATGGGGTTTTTTTCACCCCCACCGCCATCGTCAATGTTGGCGGCATTATCGCCTCGGGACTGAATATCCAGCCCAACGACTTCATGAATGGCCGCTATATTTTTGATGAAGTGCTGGGCACCGAAGGCACTGTGATCAACCTCGGTATGATCAATGCGTCATTGGGCGGCAATGTTGCATTAATCGGTAAACAGGTCGAAAACGATGGCCTGATCATGGCCAACCTGGGTTCCGTTACGCTTGCTGCGGGCAAGCAGGCGGTATTGACCTTTGATCAGGGCGGGCTGTTGGGGGTGAGGGTCAGCCAGGAAATATTACAGGAAGAACTCGGCGTTGATCCTGCTGTGATTAACAGCGGTGAGATTCAAGCCGAAGGCGGACGTGTCTTGCTCAGTGCCAGTACCAGCCGGGATGTGTTTTCCCAGGCTGTGAATACCGATAATCTGGAATAGGCCGCCAGTATTATCAGTTGACAAAAGGAATTGCCATGACAGAAATACTCATCAGCAGTCAGATATACAACGACTTGCAGTTCAGGCAGATGTGCGGCGAACCCCTCAAAGATTTGCAATGCAACGGACAACACGGTGTCATGTGGGCCTATAAGCCCTACACTATCGGCCCGTTAATGCCTGCGGAGGCCGGCCTTATTCCGCCTCTGCTGTGCGGCAATACGCGCAATATTCATAGCCTTTCCGCTACCCTGGGGCAGGATAATGTTGTCGGTGTCAGCAGCGCCATGATGGCGCTGCGCGACACCAGCGCCGCCCTGGCTGGTTCTACGGCCTCTGTTCATGGTGCTCGAGGCAATGCCTTCACGAATGCCGTACAGCACTACCAGAATGTCTTACTGACTTATCGCGATGTGGTGCAAGGTAAAGGCCCATCCGGTGTCACCTCGGCCTCGGCCGGGCAGGCGATTCATGCTGCCTTCAGTAACATGCAGCAAAAATTTCAATACGAACTCAAGATAACCGCGCTTTCGCAAAAGAGAGTGCCGCGCAAGGGCACTCCCCTGAACAACAGCACCCGTGCCATGAATATCGCCCGCAGTAGCCGACACATCCAAAAACTGCAACTGACCTCTGTCGTCCAGGCCAGTGCCCTGGGCCGCTTCAGTCAATATGGGAAGGTTTTGGGCAATGGTCTGGTGCTCGTCGATGTGGGTAGCCGCATTGGTAATGTGCATAATGAATACAAAGCGGAGGGGGACTGGGAGCGGGAGCTGTTTATTGAGTCGAGTAGTTTTGCGCTGAGTGCAGGCGCAGGCATAATTGCTGTAAATGCAGGCACAGTAGCTTTGACATTCCTTACTGTAGCGACACCTATTGGCTGGATTGGTCTTATTGTTACGGCGGCGGCTGTATCTATGGTGACAAACTCCATAGTGAAGAACAGAAGTAGTGGTTGGTATGATGACCTTATGCAATGGGTAAATTCATTGTGAGTTTTTCTACCCTTTTAGCGATTCCAGCGGTTGTGGCATTTATCGCATGGATTTTGTTTGTTATTTTCGGTCAGGTTACCGTGCGCAAGCTCAGAAAGAATCCGGAAACCAGGCATGAATTAGGCATTGAATTCTTAAGTGGCTGGGATATCTTTAACGTAGCCCAAGCTCTGACGATACCAAAATCAGTAATGCAAAGAATTAGAGATAACCCTCAAGGAGGCAGTGTGCTTTTTGCAAACTATGAGTTGCTATATGAACACACGACTGTGTTTGACCGAGTGTTGGCGCGAGTGTTTTATGTGCTGTTTGCCTTGTCTGGATTTGCGATTATTATGTTGGTAATGGCAGATTTTTTTTGGGGTTTCGACTGAGATGGGGGTTCCGCAGGCGCTTGCTTACTGCATAACCTGATAAATCCCTCATATCTCATTGGTTTTTTTGTGAAATAGTGCCGTTTCTCCGCGCCACATGTCCACTCCGAATCATCCATTCCTTGCCGAAAAATTCTTCAGATTGTGATAGGATTTCACGCATTGCTTCACCTCAAAATGCGTTCCTGCTCCAGTTCCGCCAAGGACGCGGTACACCTCAAGGACAACACCATGATTCCATATTGCCTGACAGCACGTTTCACCCACCTTCCGATGCTATTGCTGGCGCTCTTTGCCCTGGCTCTGCAAGGTTGTGGTGACGGGGTTCGCATACTGCCCCCGTCCGACGCCGATCCGACCGGGTACTACACCAATACTGGAGTTTTGGAGGTGATGGAGAACGACAATACGACGCCACGGCTCGCCATCACGGATCTGCAAGGCATGGTAACCGACGGGCAGTTGATGATGCTGAGTGATACGGAAAACCTGACCTATGTCGGTAGATTCACGGTAAGTGGTAATGATATCAGCGGCACCGTTACCGTCTATGAAGCGGACGAGATGACGCAGAAAGATGTCCCCCTGACGGGTCAAGTCACGGCTGGCTCGAAAATAACCGGTACCCTGAGCGGTATCGGAGCCGCCAATGGGACGTTCACGCTGAACTATGCGCCACTGGTGGACAATGGGCCGGTGGATATGGATATGGTGATTCGGCTTCTGAGCTGGCGACCTGTGACCGGGAACCCTTCTGCTATTCCTACTCTGGATATGGCGGCCGGCGCCAGGCCGGCACCTGCGACAAATATGACATCTGGTGGATCTGGTAGCGATATTTTCAATAATTGTGGTTTTACCGGCCGGATGGATCCCATCACCGGCACCCACCTCTACCGGGTTTCCGTCAACATGCTAGATTGTGTGAATCCAGATATCCTGGACACACCGGTGTATACGGGGCTGGCCAGTGTGCGCAACGAGGTGAGCAGCAATGACCGGCTGATCCTGGTCATGACCAACGGGGCGTATGATTTCAGCGGTGAATATAAAGAATGTCTGGTCGCCGGATGCTTATAGTGCCCCCGGTCAGCTTGTCTGCCGCTGAACATACAACGCACTGGATGGATCTCAAACACAACCCACGGATCAGGATGAAGCGATGGTGAACAAAAAAACGTGTAGAAGGCGTGTCATGGCAGTGCGGGGCCATGGACTGTTTTCTGTATTGTTGCTCTGCGCCATGGTTTCACCCCTGGCCATGGCCGGGCCGGACGGTGGTCAGGTGGTCGGCGGCACCGGTTCCATTGTCCACACCGAAAATACCATTACCATCAATCAAACCAGCCAAAACATGGCCATCGACTGGCAGAGCTATGACGTCAATGTCAATGAGCGCGTGCAGTACATTCAGCCCAGCGCATCGTCCATTTCCTTAAATCGTATCCTGAGTCAAAGCGGCTCCACCATTGCCGGTCGAATCGACGCCAATGGCCAGGTGATCCTGGTCAATCCCAATGGCGTCTTTTTCACCCCCACTGCCA
>JALTPW010000623.1 GCA_026999335.1 Chromatiales bacterium | reverse complement strand
ACCTTCGGGGCATTCACGACACCGATCTTCAGTTCGGCAGCCTGTAACGAACCCATGACAGCAACCGAGGCCAGTATCCCCAATAAACCAACGAACAATCTGCGCATTTTCTGTCTGCACTCCCTTGATCATAGTTCCGCAATGCGGCTGAAAACCGTTATGATGCCATGAATCGCGCTTTGGCCCAATGCCCAGCCCGCATTTATAACAGGGATTTAAGCTGAATTAACGCCCGCGCGGGTCAGGCCACAAACTCAGAAGCCGGTACCAATGGTAAACTGGAACAGTTCCTTCTGATCGTCATCTTCGAAGATGACCGGCCAGCCCCAGCTAAAGGCCAGGGCGCCCACCGGACTCAGCCAGATGGCCGAGACACCCGCAGAAACCCTCAGCTCTTCTGCGGCAATGTCCCGGAAAGTGTCAAAGACATTACCCGCATCAATAAAGGCGCTGAGTCGCAGACTCTTCTCCGCCCCCTCGAAGGGCGCCGGAAAGTACAGCTCGAAATTACTCACCAGCTTGGCCGAACCCCCCACCGGACGGTCGATACTCTGCTCACGCGGCCCCAGTGTATTGGCGCGGAATCCACGTACGGAACTCACACCACCGGCAAAATAATGCTCCCAAAACGGCAGGCTGCTGGTATTGCCATAGCCATCACCAGAAGCAACCGTCGCCCCCATATACCAGACCAGACCCCAGAACAGGGGGTGATAGGATTTGACCCGGTAACTCAGTTTGTAGTAGCTCAGATCCAGGCCGGGCACCGCAACACTGGCCGACAGCTGGTTGAAATAACCCTGGTCGGCAAAGATGGCTCTGTTGCGCGTGTCGTATGACCAACTACTGGAAAGCAGGAAGGTATTGAAGGCCGAGCCATTCTCATCCAACCAGTCAATATAGCTTGGCGGGGTCGCGTCATTGACCGTGGATATGCGGGTGTTCTTGAAATCCAACCCGGCGCTTACCCGGTTGAATTCACTCAGCGGCACACCGAAATTGACGCCCGCCCCATAGGTGTCCGACAGATAGGAGGCCAGATTGGCCGCATTGGCATCGGTGGAACGATAGTGGACGCTGAGGGTTCGGCTCACACCATCATCGGTAAAATAGGGGTCTGTATGCGAAAACCGGTAAATAGTGTTGACCTGGCTGTTGTTCATTTCCGCACTGACACGATTACCGGTACCGAGAAAATTCTGAAAGGTAACACTCATATTGAACAGGATGCCCTGTGTCTGGCCATAGCCCATGCCGGCGGAGAAATTACCGGTAGAACCTTCCGTGACATCGAAGTTCAGATCCACCTGGTCATTGGTGCCGGGAACCGGCGGTGTCTCAATATTGACCCCTTCGAAAAAACCCAGCCGCTGCAGACGAATCTTTGAGCGATCCACCAGTGGCGTCGATAACCAGCCACCTTCCATCTGACGAATCTCCCGGCGCACTACCTCATCGCGGGTCTTGGTGTTGCCGGTGACATTAATGCGTCGCACGTAGACACGATTGCCGGGGTCGACAAAAAAAGTCAGGTCGACGATGCGTTTCTCTTCATCGATCTGTGGCGCCGCATTGACGTTGGCAAAGGCATAACCATCAATGCCGAGACGCTCGCTGATCCTGCTGGAACTTTCCGCCACGTCCCGACGTGAAAATATCTGCCCATCACGCACTTGCAGGAGCGCGTGCAACTCGCTCTCCGGCACTACCAAATCACCGGCAATCTGCACCTTGCCGACATGATACCGCTCGCCTTCCGAGACATTAATGGTGATGTAGACATCACGCTTGGTGGGCGTAATGGAGACCTGGGTCGATTCAATATTAAAATGCAGATAGCCACGATCCAGATAAAAAGATCGCAGTTTTTCCAGATCACCCAGCAACTGTTGCTTGGCATACTTTCCGCTACTGTCGATGAACGAGACCATGGTCGGTGTGCTGAGCTGGAATTCACCCAACAGACGCGATTCCGGGAAGGCCTTGGCGCCAACGATATTGATCTGGCGAATCTGCGCGGCCTTGCCTTCACTGATATCCAGCGCCACTTCGACCCGGTTACGCGCCAACGGCTTGATGGTGGTTTCGATCTTGACGGCATATTTGCCCAGACTGAAATACTGCCGATGCAATTCCTGCTGCACCTGGTCGAGAATCGAACGGTTGAACACCCGACCTTCGACCAACCCGACCTGCTTCAGTGCCGAGTCCAGATCCTCGCTGCCCAGGTCTTCATTGCCGAAGATTTCGATCTTGGCAATGGAAGGACGCTCTTTGACCTCGATCAACAACTCTCGGCCCTGTCGGTAAAGCCGGACATCCTCAAAGAAACCCGTCTTGAACAGGGCACGAATCGCCGCACTGGCCTTTTCATCGGTGAATGTTTCACCCACCTTGACCGGCAGATAGTTGAAGGTCGTGCCCAGCGAGATACGCTGTAGCCCTTTCACCTGAATATCGGCGATCACAAAGGGTTTGAACGCATAGACTGGCGCGACCGCCAGCAACATCAAGCAGAGAAAAAACCAATGGCTCAGGCGCATTCCGTCAACCGCCCCAGAGCCGGTTGAGATCATTGTAGAAGGCCAACAGCATCAGCATCGCCAGCAGGGCGATGCCCAGGCGCTGAAACTGCATCTGTACCTCATCGGACACCGGACTACCCTTGACGATTTCCACCAGGTAATACATCAGATGACCGCCGTCGAGCAGCGGAATCGGCAACAGGTTCAAGACGCCGAGACTGATGCTGATAATGGCGAGAAAATACAAAAAAGAGGTCATCCCCACACTGGCGGAATAACCGGCGTAGGTGGCAATGGTGATCGGCCCGCTGAGGTTCTTCACCGAAACCTCACCAACAATCATCTTGCCGATCATGCGCAGGGTCAGTGACGACATCTGCCAGGTCTTGCTCAATGCTTCACCCACAGAGGCAACGGGACCGAAACGAACCTCGGCCTGCATCTCCGCCGGTAACGGCCCGGCCGGCGCCGGCCCGGCGCCAATACGGCCGATCACACCACTGTCGGTGGCGCGGCTGGCAATGTGTACATCGACGCCCTGCTCCAAGCCATCACGTTCTATTTGCAGTTTGACGGTCTGCTGCGGATGCGCGCGCACGAACTCGACCAGACTCATCCAGTCCGTAATGGGTTCACCATTGGCGGACAACACGCGGTCACCGCTCTGCAGGCCGGCCGCGAAGGCGGCGCCATCGGCGGCCAGCTCACCCAGCACCGGCGGATAATCCATGCGCCACGGCGTAATGCCCACATAGCGTAATAAATCCTCCTGCTTGTTTTCGCTGGGGATGCTGCTCACGGGTAATGACAGTTGCCGTTCGCGGCCATCATCATCACGTACCCGCAGTTCGATGCGCTCCTGATCCAGCGCCTTGTCCAGCAGGGTGATCCGTGCCGTACCCCAGGTCGGCGTAGCCCTGCCGTCGACGGCAAGGATCTCGTCGCCGCTGCGAAAACCCGCTTCGGCGGCAATGGAGGACGGTGCCACCTCGCCGATCACCGGTTTGATGCCTGGCACGCCCAGCATATACATGAGCCAGAAGGCGAAGATCGCAAAAATAAAATTGAAAAT
>JALTPW010000622.1 GCA_026999335.1 Chromatiales bacterium | reverse complement strand
CTGCGTCACGCAGGGTGCGGGCCAGCTCCTGTACCGTGCAGCCGGTCGTCATCACGTCATCGACGATGGCAATACGGCCTGCCAACTTCTGTCTCACGCCAAAGGCCCCCTTGAGGTTGCTGTGCCGCTGCCCGACGGGCAGTTCGGCCTGCGCTGGGGTATTGCGCAGACGCCGGCAGCTGTGGGTGTCGAGGGGCAGCTTCAAGCGCCGGGCGATAGGCTGCGCCAGCGCCAGTGACTGATTGAAACCGCGTTCACGCAGGCGGGCCGGATGCAGGGGGACGGGCATAATACGCCCGGGCAGGCCGTCCGTGCGACCCTCCAGCCACCGCGCCATCAGCCCGCCGAGGGTGCGCGCAAGCGCCAGCCGGCGCTTGAACTTGAGATCCTTCAACAGATGATCCAGCGGCGCGTGATAGGCAAAGGGCGCTAGGCAGCGCGCGAAGGCCGGGGGGTCGCTCTGACATTGCCCACAGAGGCTGCCGTGGTGGCGTGTGGCCGGCAACGGGATGGCGCAACGCTCGCAGGCAACCTCGATGACGGGCAGGTCGAGGCGGCAGGCGTGGCATAGATCCAGCCCGGCATCGCCTCGCTCACCGCATAACACACACACCGGCTCCAGCAGAGAGCGGTGGTTAATATTTAACCATTGGTTGATTGATTTGCCCCTCCCTGGTTGACAGCTCTCCTGTGCGCGCTAAGATGCAGCACTCTTCAGTATCTCTTATTTACTTCCAGATCCCAAGGAGTCCCCGCATGGACAATGAAGCCTACCGCCGTATCGATACCTTTACCCAGCGTATTCTCGACGGTGGTGATATCGGTGCCGGGGAAGGCCGCTGGCTGTTGGGGCTGGATCATGATTACCTGCCCTGGCTGATGGCGGGGGCCGATCGTATTCGCAAGACCTACCGTGGTAACGAGATCGAAGTCTGCGGAATCTCCAATGTACGCTCGGGAAACTGCGCCGAAAATTGCTCATTCTGCTCGCAAAGTGCTCATCACAAGACTTCGGCGCCGGCCTACGACTACATCGCTAGCGAGGAGCTGGTGTCGCAGGCCCGACGCGCCCGCGACTGGGGTGTGAGTGACTTCGGTGTGGTCTCCAAGGGCTGGGGCATACGCTCGGACAAGGAGCGCAAGCAGTTGGGTGAATATTTTTCCGCCATGGAGGCGCACTCGGACGTGGGCCGCTGCGCTAGCCTGGGTGTGCTGACGCCCGAGACGGCCGCCGAACTGAAGGCCATGGGGCTGGAAAATTATCACCACAATATCGAGGCCGCTGAGAGTTTTTTCGATAATGTCTGCAGCACCCACTCCTATCAGGAAAATATCGATACCATCCGTCACGCCCGCGATGCCGGTTTGCGGGTCTGCGCTGGTGGCATCCTCGGCATGGGTGAGAATCTGGATCAGCGCGTCGAATTGGCCATGCAACTGCGCGAGCTGGGCGTCGATTCGGTGCCGATGAACTTCCTCAATCCGGCCGAGGGCACCCCCATGGGCAAGCTCGCCACCATGGAACCCTTCGAAATCCTGCAAAGCATCGCCGTATTCCGCTACCTGCTGCCACGCGCCGAGATCCGTATCGCTGGCGGCCGTCATTTCCTCGGTGACATGCAGTCGATGATTTTTATGGCCGGCGCGTCTGCGGTGATGATCGGCGACTATCTCACCACCCACGGGCGCAGTGCCAAGGATGATTTGAAGATGTTCGACGATCTCAAATTGACCATCCGTGGTGACACCCAGCGTCGCCGTGCCACCGAGAGCGAGGTCTGATCCAGGCAGTCATGGAGGCCGAATTGAACGCTGCCCTGGTCGAGCGCCGGGCGCAGGCGTTGTATCGCACGCGGCGGGTGGTGGATGGGCCGCAGGCCCCGCAGCAGATCATCGACGGGCGTGAGGTGCTGAGTTTTTGCAGCAACGACTATCTGGGTCTGGCCAACCACCCCGAGGTGATCGCCGCCCTGCAGCGCGGCGCCGATGAGTATGGTGTCGGTGCCGGTGCGGCACACCTGATCAACGGTCATTCACGCGCCCATCATGCCCTCGAAGAAGCGCTGGCCGAATTCACCGGCCGCGAACGTGCGCTGCTGTTTTCCACCGGCTACATGGCCAACCTCGGTGTTATCACCACCCTGCTGGGCAAGACCGATGTGGTGTTCGAAGACCGTCTCAATCACGCCTCGCTGATTGACGCGGGCCGGCTGTGCGGCGCGCGCCTGCGGCGTTACCGGCATGCCGACTCTGCATCGTTGGACGGATTTCTCGGCAAACATCCGCAGGGCCGCCGCCTGATCGTCAGTGACGGCGTCTTCAGCATGGATGGTGACCTGGCACCCCTGCCCGCCTTGGCGGCAGCGGCGACACGCGGTGATGCCTGGCTGATGATTGATGATGCACATGGCTTGGGCGTACTGGGACGCCAGGGCCGCGGTACATTGGATCACTTCGGCATGGGCGTCGGCGAGGTGCCAATCTTGATGGGCACCCTCGGCAAGGCCTTCGGCACCAGCGGCGCCTTTGTCGCTGGCAGTGAGGCCCTGATCGAAACTCTGATCCAGCAGGCACGCAGCTACATCTACACCACCGCCCTGCCCTCGGCACTGGCCGAGGCCACGCGCACCAGCTTGCGCCTGTTGCAGCGTGGCGACGCACAGCGCGAGCATTTGCAGGCCTTGATCCGGCGCTTCCGCCACGGGGCCGGACAATTGGGCCTGGCGCTGATGGCATCGGAGACGCCGATCCAGCCTATCGTCGTGGGCGAAACGGCGCAGGCGCTGGCCGTCAGCGAGGCACTATTGCGACGCGACATGCTCGTCACCGCCATTCGTCCGCCCACGGTGCCCGCCGGTAGCGCACGGCTGCGCGTGACCCTGTCGGCGGCGCACAGCGAAGCACAGGTCGACCGGCTGCTCGATGCGCTCGGCGAAGTGCTCGCATGAACGATTCCCGATTGTTTTGCAAAACGCAAGGCAGCGGGCCGGATCTAGTGCTGCTGCATGGCTGGGGCATGAATGCCGATATCTGGGATGGTGTCGTGCCGATGCTGGCGAAACAGCACCGCGTCACCAGTGTGGATCTGCCGGGTCATGGCCGCCACAGTGATCCGGAGAGTGATTTTTTACTGTCAGCACAGGCAAAAAAAATCGCGGAAATCCTGCCGCCAAAATCCACGCTTGTCGGCTGGTCGTTGGGCGGTCTGCTGGCGCTCCAGGTGGCGTTGGAGTTTCCAGGGCGAATCAAGGCCCTGGTGCTGGTGGCCAGCAGTCCCCGCTTTGTGCGTACGGACGACTGGCCCGATGCCATGAATAGCGATGTGCTGCGGGGCTTTGCCAATGAGCTGCAAAGCGATTTCACAAAAACCATCAAGCGCTTTCTGGCGATACAGGTACTGGGTAGTGAACATGCGCGAGAGGAACTGCGCCTGCTGCGCGAGCGGGTGTTCGCCCACGGCAAACCGGATCGCAAGGCGTTGGCCAGCGGGCTGGATATTCTCATGACGGCCGATTTTCGTGAACGCCTGCCGCAGCTACAGTGCCCGACACTCCTGTTGAGTGGCGAACGCGATACGTTGTTTCCCGTACAGGCGGCGCAACGCACCCAAGCCTTGCTAAC
>JALTPW010000621.1 GCA_026999335.1 Chromatiales bacterium | reverse complement strand
TCTGTTTGCCCTGGTGTGGTGGATACTCACTGACGGCGCAATGGATTCATGGTGGGTTGGCGTGCCAGTGGTACTGTTTGCGACGCTGCTTAGCTGGGTGTTACTGCCCCCTTATTTCTGGTCTTTGACGGGCATCATACGTTTTGTCCCGTTTTTTCTCTGGCGCTCCCTGTATGGCGGAGTGGACGTGGCCCGGCGAGCGTTGCATCCCCGGCTGCCGATTTCGCCGGGGTTATTTTGTTACCCGTGGCGATTGCCGCCGGGCTTGCCGCGAGTTTTCATGGCCAACATTGTCAGCCTGTTACCAGGCACCTTGAGTACGCAACTCGGTGAACGTTGTTTGCAAGTGCATGTGCTCGACGAACGGAAAGACTTCTTGTCAGAACTCGAGACGGTAGAGCAAAGAGTGGCCGTGATGTTCGGTATCTCTTTACCACCATCCAGCGGAGGCGAATGAAATGAAAAGATTCAATAATATTCTTTGTGTGGTGACGCCAGGGGTGGCCTGCAAACCCGCATTGGAACGTGCGGTCACGCTGACTGAAAACAATCAGGCGAGTCTGACGGTTATCGATGTGACCCCGTGCGTCACTGCCGGTATCGGCATGCCAGCCGGCGGTCCGATCTCGGCAGACTTGCAGGCAGTAGTCGTCAGTGCGCATGAACAGGAGCTGGACTCCCTGATTGCGCCTTATCGCCAGCGGATCAAAGTGCAAGCCAAGGTGCTGGTCGGTACGCCATTTCTGGAAATTATTCGGGAGATACTGCGCAACGGGCGTGATCTGGTGATCAAAACCGCTGAACGTTGGGATTGGCAGGATCGCTTATTCAGCAGCGACGATATGCATCTGTTGCGTAAGTGTCCATGCCCGATGTGGGTCATGTTGCCGGAGGAAAAAGCCAATTATCGCCGGATTATGGCCGCAGTCGATTTTGATTCATGGCAGGGGGGCGCCGGGGAGAATGATCTGAACCGGCTTATTCTGGAGCTGGCGAGTTCGATAGCACTGTCCGATTTTGCTGAATTGCATGTAGTTCATGCCTGGGAGCCCATGACGGAGAGTTTGATCAGAGTGTTCAGCAGCGACTTGTCCGAACAGCAAATCGCTGCCAATGTGAATCGTGAACGGCGTGACCACCAGACCCGGCTCGAACGACTGACCGGCAGGCTGCGCGACTGGATTGGTGCGGAGGCTTACGATTATCTGTTACCGAGGCTTTATCTTTGTCAGGGCAACCCGCGCAAGGAAATTCCGGCGCAGGCCAGACAGATTGACACCGATCTTGTCGTTATGGGTACCGTGGCCCGTACCGGTTTGGCCGGGCTCTTCATGGGCAACACCGCAGAGACAATTCTCAACCAGATCGATTGCGCCGTGCTGGCCGTCAAGCCGCCCGGTTTTGTAACGCCGGTCACGCTGGAGAACTGAACGCGGGTTGAACCTGGGTTGAATACACATGCAGACCTTTTTCCTCGCATTGGCGTTGTTTTTACTGCTGAATCTTGGCGCCGGGATGTGGCGGATATTGCGCGGCCCGACGGCGGCTGATCGTATGTTGGCCGCGCAGTTGTTTGGTACCACGGCGGTGGCCATGTTGCTGTTGCTCGCGCAGGCCTATGGCAACACGGCCCTGCGTGACGTGGCGTTGGTGTTTGCCCTGTTGGCTGCGGTGACGGCGGTGGCCTTCGTGCGGCGAGCTTGGCCGGATCGGGAGACGGATCATGATGCCGGGTGATTACCTTAGCGTGATATTACTGATTGCCGGGAGTTTCTTTTTTCTGGCGGGCACCTTGGGCCTGTTGCGATTTCCGGATGTCTATACCCGTCTGCATGCATTGACCAAGGCCGATAATGTCGGTCTGGGGCTGATGGTGGTCGGGCTCGCTTTGCAGGCGGAATCCTGGACGGTAGTGGGCAAGCTGCTGCTGATCTGGTTGTTGGTGCTGCTGGCGGGTGCCAGTGTCGCCCATCTGGTGGCCGCAGCGGCACGGCAAAGAGGTATCAAACTGTGGAAACGGTGACGTGCATGGATGCACTAAATTCGCGGGCGCATGGAGCGCAGGAGCGATGACGTGCATGGATGCACTAAATTCGCGGGCGCATGGAGCGCAGGAGCGATGACGTGCATGGATGCACTCGCCGCTCATTGGCATCCATGCCAGCACGGCAGGGCCTGCCCCATGAGCGTCGCGAGTGTTTTGGGTATTTGCACATCTCTGTGCGTCATTTTGCAAGCGCATGGGGGGCAAATGTGATGAGCCTGTTGTCGTCTGCATTCGATGCCCTGTTGGGATTTGGCCTGTTGTGGCTGGCCTGGCAGGCGTTGGCGAGTCCGGATTTGTTCAGGGCCATTGTGCTGTTCATCGCCTTCGGCTTGTTGATGGCCTTGGCCTGGGTGCGACTCGACGCGCCGGATATCGCCTTGGCTGAGGCGGCTATCGGCACGGGACTGACCGGCGCTCTGCTGCTGGCGGCGCTGACAAGGCTCGAATCCAAGAGTGATGCGGAATCAACCCATGAAAAAGACCCGAAAACCGAAGTCCATCACTGAAAACGGTAAAAAACCGGCACAGTTTCGCCTGCTGCTCGCGGTACTCTTGTCAGCGCTGGCCGTGGGCTTGGGTTATGCGGTGCTTTCCCTTCCATCACAGGCCTCGGGTTTGAGCGAGCCTGTGGCGGCAAACCTCGAAAGCAGCGGAGTCAGCAATCCGGTCACTGCGGTGCTGCTTAACTTTCGTGGTTACGATACCTTGCTGGAACTGGGGGTCTTGTTGCTGGCCCTGCTTGCGGTCTGGTCACTCGGTACGGTGCCGAAACGCCGCGAGTCAAGCCCTGGATTGGTACTGGAAATGCTGTCGCGTCTGCTGGTTCCTTTACTGATCCTGGTTGCCGGTTACCTGTTGTGGGTCGGTGCCCACGCGCCGGGCGGTGCTTTTCAGGCTGGTTCGGTGCTGGCGACGGCAGGGGTGTTGTTGTTACTGACGGGGTGGCGGCTCGACACCAGGTTTTCCGGGTTGCCCCTGCGCATTACCCTGGTGGCCGGCCTGGGCGTGTTTATGGTGGTGGCGATTGTGTCGATACCGATGGGCGGATATCTGTTGGCATATCCGCCGTCATTCGCGGGTGCGCTGATACTGCTGATCGAGGCGGCAGCGACCCTATCCATCGGCGTGACCCTGGCGGCCCTGTTCCTGGGTGGCCGGCCAGAAACGGGAGGGCACAGCTGATGTGCGTGGAAGCACTCGCCACTCATTGGCCGCTATGTCGGTTCGGTATTCACACATCCCTGTGCATCAATTCGCGGGCGCATGGAGCGCAGGAGCGATGACGTGCATGGACGCACTAAATTCGCGGGCGCATGGAGCGCAGGAGCGATGAGTTCTGCTTTTCTCTATGCACTGGTGGGCGTGGGGCTGTTCACCCTGGGTCTGTACGCCTTGATCGTCCACACGCATTTACTGCGCAAAATATTGGCCATCAATGTGATGGCCAGTGGCGTGTTTCTGGTGTTGGTGGCTCTGGCGGCCCGCACCCAGGGGGCAACGCCGGATCCGGTGCCGCACGCCATGGTGATTACCGGTATCGTGGTTGCCGTATCGGCCACCGCCCTGGCATTGGCGCTGA
>JALTPW010000620.1 GCA_026999335.1 Chromatiales bacterium | reverse complement strand
GCCATCCATGTGTCATTCACCCCGGTTTTTGATTTGCCAACAAATAATCGACCAGCGCATCGATCTCTTCGACGGTCAATTTTCCTCCATAGCCAGGCATCGCGCCTTTGCCCGTAGTGGTGATATTACGCAGGGTTTCAGCATCACCACTCATGGCGTTGACTGCTGGCCCTGATTTCTTTTTATCAATGGCGTGACATAGCAAACATTTTTGTTTAAAAAGTGATTCTGTATCCGCTACTTCAGTGGCAAATACAGAGACTGCCGGGCTAAAAAAAAGAACAGCGGAAAATAGTGATTTACGGTTCTTCACCATAGTCATACGACTTTACTCCTTTATTTAAGAAACACAGTTTGGCAGGCAGGCTTTATGTGCCCACCCTAGCAGACTCAAAATCCTCGCAGCCGAATTGCTCGTTCCACCCGCCTGATCGCCAACTCATAAGCAGCACGACGCATGTCCACCTGCTGCTCTTGGGCCAGATCGCGCACTGTGTCATAGGTGTAAGAGAGTCGTTTTTCCAGGCGGCTCAACACCAGCTCTCGCTCCCACGGAAATTGCTGAAGGTTCTGTACCCATTCGTAATAAGATGCCAGCACCCCGCCCACGTTGGCCAACAGATCCGGAACGATGACAACGCCTCGTTGTTGCAGCTGATCATCCGCCCGGTGGGTCACCGGCATGTTGGCGGCTTCCACAACCAATTTCGCCTGGATGGCATCGGTGTTGTCGCAGGTGATGGTGGCTTCCAGTGCCGCGGGAATCAAAATGTCACAGGGGAGTTCGAGCAGCTCGGCATTGCTGACCGGTGCGCTATCCACCAAGCCTGACAGCGCCCCGGTTTCACGCACATGCGCGAGTGCGAGACTGATATCAATCCCCTTCTCAGAAAAAACACCACCGTGAACATCGGAAAGGGCGATGATTTTGTATCCCTTGTCCGCCATACCGATGGCCGCATGGGAGCCGACATTGCCAAAGCCCTGAATGACGACCCGGCTCTGCCCGGGGGCAAGTGCCATGTCAGTGGCCGCCCTGTGGGCCAGGTGAGCCACACCATGACCCGTCGCCTCGAGCCGCCCGGCACAGCCTCCCAGTTCCACGGGTTTGCCGGTGACAACGGCCGTTCTGAATCCGTGGGTTTTGCTGTATTCATCCAGCATCCACGCCATTACCTGTGGATTGGTGCCGATATCCGGCGCAGGGATGTCTTCATGCACACCGATGATCGGCGCCATTTTCTGGCAAAAACGCCGAGTCAGCTCCTCCCGTTCAGTATCGTTCAATTGTCCAGGATCAACGGCGATACCGCCTTTGGCGCCGCCAAAGGGAATATCCACCAGGGCCGTCTTCCAGGTCATCAGCTGTGCCAGCGCCCATATTTCGCCCATGTTGACATCGGGGTGAAAACGCAGCCCTCCCTTGAACGGCCCACGGGCGTGGTTGTGCTGCACACGGTAACCCTGAAAGGTATGCAGGGTATTTTCACCGTTGTGGCATAAAGTGACCGGCACGGTCACCCGTGTCTCCCGAAACGATGATAACAACAGTTCCCGCTGTGTCCCCTTCAGCTTGAGACGATCAAACGCCCGCTTGAGGAAATGGTGCTGAGTCTCCTGACAGATACATTTTTTATCCGTCACTGCTTTTCTCCTTGACCATCAGCACACCCGCACGTTTTCCCGATGCAGTCCTTTTCGTAAAGGTCGTCCCGTCGCAACGGTGTGGTCAATGGCTGATGCGCGGAAGCGGTCAATACCTGATAGACATTGGTGCTGCCCTCGTCAAAAAAGTAGGCGCAGCCCGCCATGTAGAGGCGCCATACCCGATAGGTGGCCTCGCCCACCAGTGCCATTGCCTGCTGCTTATTACTTTCCAATGCCTGCACCCAATGGCGCAGGGTCAGGGCGTAGTGGTGGCGCAACCCTTCCACATCGATGATCTCGAAACCGGCCCGCTCCATGGCGTCCTGTACATCGCTGATACGCGCCAGCTCGCCATCCGGAAAGACATAACGATTCATGAAACGGGTAATCGGTGTATCCCGCCAGCCCGTGTCGTTGGTAATACCGTGGTTGAGAAACAGCCCGCCCGGTTTGAGCACTTGCTTGATGATGTCGAAATAGAGCGGGAAGTTGGCCACCCCGATATGCTCAAACATGCCTACGCTAACGACCCGCTCATAGCGGGATTCGCTGGGCAGATCACGGTAATCACGCAACTCAATACAAACCTGCTCCGCCAAGCCCTCACTGCGCACCCGTTCGATGGCATAGCGATATTGCTGCTCGCTCAGAGTGATTCCGTGCACCCGCACGTCATAGTGCCGGGCGGCCCAGATGGCCAGGGCACCCCAGCCACAACCAATATCGAGCAGTTGCTGACCCGGCTCCAGACGCAGTTTACGGCAGATATAGTCCATCTTTTCCTGTTGGGCGCTGGCCAGCGACTGGTCTTCATCACGAAAATAGGCGCAGGAATAGACCATCTCGGGATCCAGCCAGAGGCGGTAAAAATCATTACTGACATCGTAGTGATGGGCGATGCTCTGTTTGCTATTGTGGTGTTGCACCGCTCTCCCGTCACGAACGGCCGGTGTCCGATGCCTTGGCAAGCGCAATGCCCGCAGCAACACCTGCCACTTGTCCGGCCAGGAGAAATGCAGTTCGCGGGCATGCTGCGTCAGATCAAACAGGCTCTCCATATCACCCTCCAGATCCAGCTCTCCGGCCAGATAAGACTCAGCAAGACGAACCAGATCCTGATGCAATACCAGATGACGCAGCACTGAGGGGTGACGGACAAGCACGGTACAAGGGGCATTGACTTCGCCGTAGATGCGCTCACCATTCCACAGACGCACCGCAACCGGTCCTTCATAGCCGGCCAGGAGACGCTCCAGGATCTCCCGCGCCGCAACGCTCACTGCCTCGTCTGAGGTATCCTGGTCAATGCTCGACGAACACCCGGCGAGCTGTGTTTGTTTTGTCTTTTTCTGTAACATTTTCAGCACTCCTTTTAATCTCTAACCTGAATCCGAGGGTTCAGATCTAAGGGTTTAATTTCCCGCAGCTCACCTCAAGCGCCTATTTTTGATGCCGCGAGTGTTACCCCAACATGGCTGCTGCCACTGTTGATGGAATAATCTCGTAGGGTGGGCACCGCCCACCAATGCGGACTGCCAGAGCGGTAGGTTGGGGTGAGGAACGAAGCCCAAACAAACAAAACCGCACACGACAAAACTCTCGGCATGTTGAGGCTCATCCCTCATCCCAAGCGACGAACTACGGCGGATAAGCGGGCTTTTATGGCGCACCCTTACCGCCGTTAATGAACTTCCCCGGAAGCAGTTGCTCAAGAAGTTTTTGCTCGCTATCGCCAGCCGAAAGAAACATGACACCGATACCTTTATTTCCGCTATGCACCACCCAGCTGTGCAAACAGCCATGAGGGGAAAACTCAACCTCCACCACCGAGCTTGTCGATATAGCCTGTGCTGAAAGCTGAATAAACATACCCTCGCTGGAGATATCCCGGATCCTGCCGTGCACGGTCAAGCCGTTACGGTTCCGGACAACAACATCCAGTGACACTTGGCGGCGTTTTCCCCATCGATGTTCCAGCATT
>JALTPW010000619.1 GCA_026999335.1 Chromatiales bacterium | reverse complement strand
GTAAGGCAAGCATCCCCGCTCACCGACACTGAGCTGGCCTACAACAACACCCCTGGCGGCGCCTTACCGGGGTTATTACCACGGCTCAACAACACCCCGATAGACTACCGCTGCCTGTTTCGTGGTGGAAAAACAGAATAACTCAGTATGCAAAAAATGAGCCTGAATCATAAACTACTGTTTAAGTAATATTAAAAATTCGATACTACCAGACATGAAGAACTATAAAAAACTTCGACACTGACTGCTTTGCAGGAAAGGTAAGGAGGCCGACTCCGGTAATCGCGCACTATCGATAAAAACTGGGAATAAGTCATCGATTCCGCTGGAAATCCCGTGTAGGATTCTCGGTGCGCGATGACTGGCAATCCATCACAACACTTGACGCTTCATCGTATAATTGGGCTTACTGTTTTTTTGCAACCAACACTTAGGGGTGTTTTCAATCATTTCGGCAGGACTGTCGAAATGATTGAAAACACCCCCTAGTCAGAATATTTTATTACATAGAGTTATACATATCTCGCCCCTCGCCTACTGCACACCTGCTGCTCGGCGTTGGTAGCCACCCCCTAAAGGCAACACAGCACTGTGCCTTCCAGGGCACAACCCGGTCAATCCACTGAAAATGGATTGAGAATTTCGTCGACACATGGCTAGAGAGAAAAATAAGATCATTTTCTAACGGACGTTTTAACCAAAAGGAGAGTATCTCAATGAGACTCAAAACAGTTGTTACAATAATGCTGTGCACGGCATACCTGCCCTCGCCAGCAAGCGCCAGCGGTTTTTTTGGAGATCTGATTAAGCACACGAAAGAACAAGTCGATGAGCTGGTAAATCATACCAGTGAGCAAGCCGGTGAGCTGGCAAATCATACCAGTGAGCAAGCTTATGAGCAGGTCGACCAGACCAGGAACCGGGCTGAAAAATACGTTAGTGACCAGGTTAATCAGGCCAAACAATCCATCGGCACTCAATCCATCGACACCACCAACAATTTTTCAGGCAGCATGTTTTCAGGCAGCATGGATGTCATCGGTCTTCGCCTGGGCATGACGCCACAAAATGCCAAAGCCGCCCTTCAGGCTCATAATGCGGGGATGCGAATAGAGGAGAAATACGACCAGTTATTCCAAGTACCTGATTCCAGATACCTCCGCCATATTTCCACCACAACAAACAGGGGGGAGCAAATATTCATCGAATTCGCCCCACCGCCCCATGCGCCCGTAGCCGTTAAATTAAGCCGGACAACGCGATATGCTGCCGGTACACGTCCAACCCTGGCCAAAACACTACAGGCACTGGAACAAAAATACAGTGCTCCCACGCTGAATGACAGCAATACCACGACGCATCAGTTGTCCTGGCTGCATGACAGAACAGGCAATAAGATCGCATCCACCTCTACCGAATTGGCGCAGCGCTGTACTCAGACATTCATGGTATCTGTCGATCATCTGATCATCTCACCACAGTTGGGCAATACAGCAATCGCCGAGTGTGGCGAAAGCCTTAATATCCAGCTCACAACGGATGCTAATCCCATGACGGGACAGGGCATCAATGGTGGCGGCCTCGTGACCAGCCTCACCGCAACGCTGGGCAATACCGCCGAACTGATCCGCATCGCGCGGAAAACAAGCAACCATATCGGTAAAGCTATTCAGCTTCAGGCAGAAAATGTCGCGGCGCCCAAACTTTAGCGCATAGGCGACATACACGGCATCTATTGGCCTGCGCCCACGTTGTCCCGGCTCATCGTCATTCGCTGATGCTGCCCAATCAACACACCCAGGCAGGCCGTGGCGTAATTCTACTCCGTTACATTTAACTTGCTGAGTAAATATTCCCGCCCCAAGGGCTGGGGTATTAAGAGGAATTCACCCGCTACGCATTGTGCAACGCTTGTTCGCAGCACCAAAAGTAGGCGCTTTTCTTAAAGAACCTACTTTTGGTAGGCGAGCTGTGGGGAATTGATCCCTCAGAGATTAAAATAACAGAATAGAAGTAGATTACGGCAGAATCGGGCAGGAACACCTCAATCTTCTCCCGTCACGATCCAGCCTGCCCCTGCAACAAACCATATTTCTTGAGGCGCTTCCATAGCGTGGTGCGAGACATCCCCAGCCTTGCTGCGGCAGCTGTCTTATTGCCACCGGTCTCCTCTAATGCCTGCAGGATCGCGGTCTTTTCCTCCGCTGCCGAAGGACGATGGTAATAACGTGTCAAACCGAGCCTCCGGGACTCTTCGGGCATCGCCGGCACCACCTTGGAGCCGCTGATCCAGGGCTCGGGTGGAGCAATCCCAGGCTGCACCTTCTGCGCCTCCGGGGAAGCCTGCACTTCCTGGGGAAGGTGGTGCGGCAATATCTCCATACCCGTGACATATACCATGGCATATTCAATCACGTTGGAAAGTTCACGCACATTGCCCGGCCAGTGATAGGCCTCCAAAAGCTGTATCGCCTGCGCTGAAAACCGCACTTCTCCGCCATGGCCACGCTGGACAATGGTGTTCAGCAGGTGGGATGCAAGCAGGGAAATATCCTCCCGCCGCTCACGCAGGGGGGGAACCCGCAGAGGCAGGACACGTAGCCGGTAATAAAGATCCTCGCGGAATTTTCCGGCCCTGACCATGGCCGCCAGATCCTGGTTAGTGGCGGCGATGATGCGCACATCCACTTTACGTGACTTGTTTTCACCCAACCGCTCCACCTCACGCTCCTGGAGTACGCGCAGCAGTTTCACCTGGATCTGAGGGGAAATTTCACCGATCTCGTCCAGCAGCAGGGTACCGCCATCGGCGGCCTCAAAACGCCCGGCACGGGCCGTCTCGGCACCGGTAAAGGCGCCACGCGCATGACCAAACAATTCAGACTCCAGCAGATTTTCCGCCAGCGCAGCACAGTGAACACGCACGTAGGGCCCCTTGTCCCGATTGGAGTTTTCATGCAGCGCACGGGACACCAGCTCCTTGCCCACCCCACTTTCGCCTTCGATCAGCACACTGGCCTCACTGACCGCGGCGCGCAAAATCTGCTTATAGAGTTCCTGCATCGGCAGGCTGTGCCCGATCAGGCCACCGAGGCGCAGACGCTCACTCACTTCCTCCTCAAGCTGTCGCTCCAAAGTCCGGTTCTTGAGCACGATGGCACAATGCGCCCGCCCCACGCTGCCCGCCAGACTCATGGCCCACATGCGCAGAAACAGTGTCGTATTGTCGGGCCGCCGCAGTTCGATATCCCGAGCCTGACGTCCATCGTCATCGGTCTTGGCCAGAGAGCAGTAACCCCGCTGATCACAAGCCTGGGTACAGCTCGAACCCACCAGCTCACTGGGACAAATTTCATCGATGAAATGTTCATCATCACGGCCAAACATGTCCATCGCCGCCTTGTTGATCGCCAGCACCCGCCGCTCTTCATCAAGAAACAAAACCCCTTCCTCCAGGTTGTCGATCAAGATGTTCAATCCATCCAGGGAGATGACACTCATGTCCACATGCCTCGTTCACTCGCCAAACAATTAACAGTCCATATGCGTACACTTTAAACACTTTCGAAACACTTCTGTTCACAGAAAAACGATTATCATAGAAAATTCAAACAGTTATAAACCTGGCACACATAATGCTTTATTGA
>JALTPW010000618.1 GCA_026999335.1 Chromatiales bacterium | reverse complement strand
GTTTTACCTTTTTCGACTATTTTTTATATATGGCTAGACTATTACGAATAGGGCAAAAAATAGGGCAAAAGGAAAGACCTGATCTCGTTTGTTGTTTGTGTAATATGGAGCTTGTGACATACACAAAAAAATGACGTTTCGGGCAGTCCAATGGAGCATTTTGTTAGCGATAATTACCGTTTATTGTTAAAGCGGTCACTTGATTTTTGATAAAAGATCAGTATTAACAACAATATTTCTTACGCCATATGCATGATCTTCATTAAAAACATTGCTTTTACACCATTCACCTACGGTTTCTATATTTACTTTCGAGATTTTAGGGCGAACGCTCCATGTAACTTGGAAGGGTGATCCAACTTCGTTGTAAGAAGGTCCAGTAGTCGATCCAGCGTACTGAATAGAAGCTCCAGTATTATTTGGGATGTTCAATGCTTGATGGAAACCATTTTTAATACCATGTTTGGTCAATTCACCAAAGTTTTGGGCTTTTTTGTCTGTTACCAATACATATACCTGTGCTTCTACGCGTAATTGAGGGTTTTTAATCGAGTCATTCAGACAAGCACCCAAAGTGGGGCCAGGTGTGACCTGTGCAGTTGAATGAACATAATGAACTTCAATGGTGTCACCAGGAGAAAGACTGCCATATTTACTTGGACATATTTCTTTATGAACAAGTTTTAACTCTGCTGCTCTGAGGTTGCCAGAAAACATATAACCACTCTGATAACCTTGGCCATCACCATCGCCAGCATATTTTGTAAACTCACCGCCACGATGTTCAGCATTTTTGTGAAAATGTATGTTACAGAGGTTCATTTTTGTAAAGTCAGGCGCAGAACTGAAAACGATGTTGTTAGTTCCTATGCTTGAATCTATATCACGTGGTGACTGTGGACCAAACCCTTTGCCTGTGGTGTTTTTTGCAAGCAAGTCTCGCTGTTGGGTAATAGTTTTATTAGAATCTTGACTTTTAGAGCCAGATTGGAGTTGATTAACGCTTGCACAACCAGATAATAAAACAGTTCCTGTAAATAAAATAAGAGCTTTTGTTTGCATGTTATGTATTTCCCTTTTTTTGGTAAAAATTAAATGTAAATTTAGGTTGAACCTCTGTTTATTCCTTAACGCCATGCTCAGCTACTTGTTATACGCAGTATTTATTCTGTAGCTTGCAAATCATACGGAACATGGGGCAGGCCACGATAACTCATTGAAAAAATAGAATAATTCGGCTGTATTTAGCTGGTTAGAGGCTCAAATGGCCATTTTACATATAAAATAACAACTTTAAGAAAAAATCGTTATGCTACGAGCAAGTCGCTACTTCATACCGGAGCACGTCTGGCATATCACGCACAGAGTCCGAATATGTCAGTGTTTACAAGCTCCATTTTGAGAAAAGAATGAATGCTCTAAGCGATAATGAAAGCAGTTTCTCGTGGGAATAGTTATTGATCTGATCCGGCCCTGACGGTTCTGAGGAGGACATCACACCTAACTGTTTCAAGGCCTCTGGCATATTAGTACCTTTCCATGGAACTGCCATTGTTTGAGTGCAGCACCAACGGTTGCACAGATAAGGGTCTTTTCTTTTGCCCTATTCAAAATGGTCTAGCCATATAATTAACGATAGCCTAAAAAAGGCAAGACCTGACTTCTGCTCCTTGTATTTGCTAGCTCCTTTTATATGCTTCACTGCGGTGAGCAACTTTCACTACTGCGAAATATGGGGTCACGAAATATGGGGTCAGGCTTGCGTTATTGTATAGTTACCATGTCATGACCAGAAAACCCAGGCTCCATGTGCCGGAGGCGTCTATTTCGTAATTCTGTGGAGAATGCAGGATAAAGAAATAGATTAATACAATAACGCAAGCCTGACCCTATCTCTGACCCTATCTCTCTTGCTATCTCTCTTGACCCTATCTCTCTTGGAATATGAAACATAACGAATAAGGCTCTCCATTATCTGCATCTTCCATTTAAATCTCAATAAGATATGACTTTAAGTTAAATTAAACCTCCAGCTTAAGTCAAATTTTTGCGGAGATGTTTGTAAATTAAACCTGAATCCATGGCTTCAGGTTTAATGTACCGAAGTAGATAATTGTAGTGTGAATACTTTACGGGCTAAAGCTGGTGGCTTCGTGGGCAAGCAGCCAGCGTTTGCGTTCAAGTCCGCCACCGTATCCCGTCATGGATCCATCCATCCCG
Source organism: Chromatiales bacterium (assembly GCA_026999335.1). GTDB lineage: Bacteria > Pseudomonadota > Gammaproteobacteria > SZUA-152 > SZUA-152 > DRQN01. The sequence continues at coordinate 1,428 of JALTPW010000618.1, read as the reverse complement.
ATCACCCGATGGCAGGGAATGACGATGCCAATAGGGGAAATATGGGGTCAGGCTTGCGTTATTGTATAGTTACCATGTCATGACCAGAAAACCCAGGCTCCATGTGCCGGAGGCGTCTATTTCGTAATTCTGTGGAGATGAAATGCAGGATAAAGAAATAGATTAATACAATAACGCAAGCCTGACCCTATCTCTGACCCTATCTCTCTTGCTATCTCTCTTGACCCTATCTCTCTTGGAATATGAAACATAACGAATAAGGCTCTCCATTATCTGCATCTTCCATTTAAATCTCAATAAGATATGACTTTAAGTTAAATTAAACCTCCAGCTTAAGTCAAATTTTTGCGGAGATGTTTGTAAATTAAACCTGAATCCATGGCTTCAGGTTTAATGTACCGAAGTAGATAATTGTAGTGTGAATACTTTACGGGCTAAAGCTGGTGGCTTCGTGGGCAAGCAGCCAGCGTTTGCGTTCAAGTCCGCCACCGTATCCCGTCATGGATCCATCCATCCCGATCACCCGATGGCAGGGAATGACGATGCCAATAGGGTTGGCGCCGTTGGCGCTGCCGACGGCACGAACCGCTTTCGGTTGTCCCAGTTTTTGGGCCAGTGCGCTGTAGCTGAGTGTGGTGCCGGCCGGGATAGTTCTGAGTGCCTGCCAGACGGCTTGTTGGAAAACGGTGCCAGCGGTGTAGACGGGAATGTCATTCACTGGGACAAAGTCTCCGGCGAAATACGCGTCCAGCGCCTTGTGTATCGTGGTTGGCAGAGAGGCCGTCTGCAACTCAAAATCCCTTTTTTCTTTTTTGCCATGAAGCCATAAAAGTCGATGCATACGGTCTTCGTATTCATGCCAGTCCAGGGCGCGCATGCGTTCCTGTTGGTCGGTGATGACCAGCATAGTGCCGATGGGTGTTTCCAGTTGGTGATGGAAGAGAATTTCAGGGAATAAGTGTTGTCGCATTGGTAATTTTCTCTTTCGTCGTGCAGATATCCGTGGCGGATGTGTTGCCTTCGGAGGCCCAGAGATGCAGTACGGCGTAGGCCCGCCAGGGCCGCCAGATTTCGGCTCGTTCAAGTAATGTCGCGGCTGTCGGGCGCTGTCCTTTTTGGGAGGCCATTGCGCGCATCAAACCAATGTCGGCGGCTGGAAATGCATCCGGTTCGCAAAAGGCGCGCATGAGAATGTATTGGCTGGTCCAGTCGCCGATACCGGGCAATGCTTTCAGTCGTTCGAGTGTGGATTCCGGTGTCTGACGAGGACTAAACATGTCCGGGTTTTCCAGCACCGCCTCGCTCAGTGCCGACAAGGCCCGGGCACGGGCGCCGGGTATGCCGAGTGAGCGCAGATCAGCTGCGGCGAGGTGTTGCGGGGATGGAAAGATATGGCTCAGCCCGGGGGGGTTCAACGATGTGTCAAGT
>JALTPW010000617.1 GCA_026999335.1 Chromatiales bacterium | reverse complement strand
CCCCGCAAGGCTGCCAGCCTCAATGACTCAACTGACAATCAATCTCGCTTTATTTGGTATGACATGCAAGACAGATCTGACTTCCAGCATTGGACATACCACCTTGTTGCGCTTCTGTGGAAATACGCAGGAAGGTCGTTGTTTCCAGATGCGGATCATGGCAAGAGCCACACTCGACAAAAGGCTCGTCCTCACCGGCAAACGCCACACCACGCGAATCCACACCACTAACCGTACGGGTATAGAGTTTGTAGTCCCACACATCAAGTACATCCGTTGTAGAACCGTCGCTGGTCATAAAATCATTGTCAACATACCAACGATTAATGCCATCAACCTTCTTCGGCATCACGAAGTCCCCGTCGCGCAGAGGACCGGCGGGATTCGACACTGAAATACCACCACCACCATACTGCATGCTGACGGGGTGATCATTGGTCAGATCAGTGCCGAGGTTGGCAATGGAAGTCGGAATCAGCGTGCCCGTATCATCAACGGAGCGAGGATCACTACCACCAACCTCCCAGCCCCACACAAGGCCACCTGCACCACCACCCGTCGAATCATACCTGCCAGAGCCCGGCGCATTGATGATGTTATCGATCGCCTGCGTACCATCGTGGCAGGTCAAACAGGCCAGCGTCACTGAACCGATGGGGGCCTGCGCGGCATCATAAGTGGATGTACCCGATGTACCCAGCTGATCGTAGGTCTCGAAGACTCCCGGATTGGACAGCGTCTTATTCCATAGCGGCACCGCCACATCATCACCCGTATCGGCACCGTGAGGCGTATGACAGAAGACACAAATCTCTCCGGTCGCCGTTGTTTTGTTGGTGCCGGTACCCTCCGAACCCAGGTTATGCTTGGTGTTGGCAATACCTGCAACCGCGCTACCCGCAGCAAACATCGCCGCACCCAGAACCACTGCCGCAAACGCCGGCTTTAACAATTTTTGTTTCATCAGAAACCCCCTATTGGTCTCGAAATTTACTTCTTGGCTATTAAACACAATTCCGTACCCCGACAACATAAAAAACAGTACACGGCACGGGTAATTACGCTACTCCTGTAATGAGGTATATTTTTAGCACGCCAACGAAACCCATGTCAACACAACAGCAACGAAAAACCTAACGAACACCGACACCGTGACGCATCCGGCGCACAACCTGGCACAATAAAATATTCGATCAAAAACAATAGGCTATAGAGAATAAAGCGATTATCCATGATGCTTCTAATCTGCTCAAACTGTGACGACCGTCACAGAACGAAGATAAAAAACCGTAAGTGATTTTTTTCGCCCAAAACTACTGATAGGTCGCCTCAGTAGCCATGATTTCCGCTGCCTCCTGCTCGGACACTCGCTGGAATACATCGACTTTCATAAATACCTGATCCACAACATAGACAAAGCCACGCTCATCCACGGCAATCCCCGCAGGCAAGGCGAACTGCCCCGGTTTGTCTTCCAGACCCTCCTCACCGATGGACAGGAGCAGCTGCCCCTGAGGATTAAATATCTGGAAGTTACGGTAGGCGGCGTCGGTCACATAGATGTTGCCATCACGATCCACTGCCAGCCCTCTGGGGCGAGCCAGATCACCCAGGTTACGCCCAACCTTCCCCCAGCTACGCAGATACTCGCCTGCAGGCGTAAACGCCTGGATGCGGAAATTGCCGCCATCGAGAACATACACCGTACCATCCGGCGCTACCGCAACATGCGTCGGCAGATTGAACTCGCCGGTACCCTCGCCCCGCTTGCCGACAATGGTCAGCCGCTGGCCGTCACCATCGTAGATCAGCATCCGGTGTCGCTGGCTGTCAATACCCCCGGCATCAATCACATAAATCCTGGATCCATCGCCCGTCACCGCCAACCCAACCGGCCGGTCAAAGTCCTCCTTGCTCCCTACAGAGCGCAAATACATGCCCATCGAGTCATAAATCAACACTTGACGTAAGCTGATGTCGACCACGTAGATGTTCTGCTGCTCGTCCATGGCAACGCCCATCGGCTTCACAAGAACACCCTCCGGCCCCACGACGCCAAAAGAATAAAGCTTTTTGCGCCAGAAATTAAAGATATAGCCGCGCCTCAACACCGTGTCAGTCACCGCAACCGAGCCATTGTGCGCCGCAACACCGAAGGGCTTCACAAAGACTTCTTTTTTCTCGACATAACCGGAAATCCTGAAGCGCATCTTTTCCGCAGCACTCAGCGACTTCAGACTGTTCTCATTCCGCAAGCTCGCCGCATAGGCAAAACGCGGCTGTTCCGGTGGCTTGGGCCAGTAGATCGGCCCGCTTGCCTCCTTCACATCACTCGCGGAACAGGCCGCCAGAAGGCCCAGCACGCTCAAGACAATACCCCATCGAAATACCATACGCAGATTCACCTGAAATTCACCCCGGATACCCGGATATAGGAACGGGGCGTCCAAGCCCCGTTATTCATCATCACGATATTGTTAACTTTCAGCCCAAACATCAAGACCTGAAATCTTTCCGCAGACCAAAGGTAAACACGGCGTCAAGATCCTTACTGAAGCGATAACCCGTGTAAATCCTTGTATCGGCACTGAATTTATAGATGGTGCCGACGGTCGCATAACGGCTTTTCCGCGTCGTGAGGGCATCACCACTCGAAAGCCCCACCTGGGTCGCGAGAAGCATCTTGCCGAGTGTGAACTGGTAGCCCAGAAACCACAGTGAAGGCTTACTCGTCGTGCCATCGGAAGCATCTTCGATATACTCGTACTGCAATGAAAGTCGATGCGCCTCATTTTCGCTGCGGTACTGGCCGCCAACCTTTACCGCCTGGTAGTCAAAAGACTGGGCCGTGAGCGGGTCTTCCCGGTTACCCGAATCAAAATAGGCAATAAAGACCTCCCAGCCATCCCGCTTAAACATCAAATCCAGCGAGAGCGCATTGTCTTTTTGTTCAAAACCATAGGCTATGCGCCCTCTCACAGGGCCTCGCGGGGACTCATAGGCCAGCATTTTATCGAGGAAGTCTTCATGCCCGAATGCCCCGCCCGTCATCCCGCCATTGCCTCGCGCCTCAAGGGCTGTGGCGACAAAGGGGTCGTACTTGACGCCACCGGTGTACTTGTAAGGTGATTTCAGGTTGCCCGCCAACAGGGCACCAAACCTGCCGGCAAGCCCGACATAGGACATACGCCGGGTCAACGAGGCACTGGTATCTTCCGCAGCATTTGATGAGGTATTCGTGACAGTACTCAGCTCCCACTCAAAGCGGGCAAAACTGGACATGCCCCCCCCCAGGTCTTCCGCAGCCTTGATGCCGAAGCGGCCACGCGTATTGTCTTCGACCCGCAGCCGTTGGTAGTCCGGCTGCCTTTCAGCCTTTGGCAGCCTGTCCTGATATGACGCCAGTTCCACGTTGGCGGAGCCGTATACACTGACATCGGCGGACAAGACCACCAACGGAGTGAAAACCAAAACAACTGAAGCAGCAAACCTACGCCACACAACCATTACACATCTCCATTGGAAATCGCGGGTGCCGCAAAACACCGCCGTCGCGGCAACTTATACCAGCAGCCACCATCGACGCAAGCAACAAGCGCAAATAAACCGCAAAGATTTTATCCCTGCAAACAGACGCTTGCACATTTGC
>JALTPW010000616.1 GCA_026999335.1 Chromatiales bacterium | reverse complement strand
CCCCTGGACAGAGATCCATTACATGAAACAAATAAGCCACAGTGCATTGCAGAGGAACCCATCGTGTTAGAGACTCTCGTAAAAGGCCTGTCCCATATCGGCTGGCGCACCAAGATACTCAGCCTGTCAGGCCTGTATATTTTACTGATTCTAGTGGTCGGCCTATTTGGCGCCTACACCATCTATCAGCAAAATCTGGGCATGGAAAATATGGTGCAAAAGGCACAGCCCCGGGTCGATCTCGCCACCAATGCACGAGTTGCCGTGGTGGATCTGGGCCGTGCCCTGGCCAATGTCATCATTGCTGAACAGAAGAAAGAGATCCGTCTTGAATCCGTGGCGGCAATTCGCGCCCTTTCCATGCTGGATGAGCAGATTCAGACCCTGGCCACCAATCTCCCTGACAGTCAGGAAGTCAAACAGCTGACACCGCTGATCGAAAAACTGCGCCCGACACAGATGGAGGTGATCAAGGCGGCGAAGAAAAACAATGACATTGAAGCGATGGAAAAGATGCGCAGCATCACCGAAGACTCACACAAAATTGATGACCTTTCCCTGCAACTGGTGGAAAAAGAACGCAGTAAATTATCGGCAATGCAGCGTATTTCCAGTGAAAAAAGTCATGCTGTCATCATCGTCATGGCCACAATTATTGGCATTGGTCTGATTATCGGCATACTCGCCAGTCTTCTCGCCGCCTACCTGGTCACCAAGCCACTGGGCATGATCGAGCAAACCATGACCGCCATCGCCGATGGTAATTTGAAAGTGCACATTAATGATGCAGGTACCGATGAGATCGGCCGTACCGTCAATGCCATCAGCCGCACCGTTCGCAACCTGCACGAAATAATTTCCAAGATCCGCAGTGGCGCCTTGCAGCTGGGCGAACAATCGAATCAGGTGGGGAAGGCGGCCGAGGTGGTCAATGAAGTCTCCACCAAACTGCATGACAGTGTGGTGGAAATCCAGGATGACGCGACACTGGTCACATCGGTCACCGACAATGTCGCCACCAGACTGGGGGAAACAGCCGAAGCGGCGCAACAGACCTCAAAAACAACCCGCGAGGCCTCCGAACAGTTGCTGGAGACGGTCAGGGAATTTGAAAAATTTCAGGCGGATATGGAAAACACCGCCAAGGCAACACGAGAACTGTCGAGCGCGGCCGATGAGGTCACCAGCATCACCGATACCATTCGCGATATCTCTTCGCAGACCAACCTGCTGGCACTCAATGCCGCCATAGAGGCTGCACGCGCCGGGGATCATGGGCGCGGATTCGCCGTCGTCGCCGACGAAGTACGCCAGCTGGCCAAGCGCACCGAAGAAGCGACATCGGAAATTTCCGGCCTGGTCGAGGGCATTTCCGGCAGCGTCAGCACCACCGTGGATGCACTGGAAAACAGTGTTGGCAATGCAAAATCCAACATTGATCGACTAACCAGTCTGGCCAATGAAACCACCCTCAGCAGCCAACGCGTGCAGGAAATGCGCACCAGCATGATGGAAGTGGATGACCTGATGGCATCGCAGGGCCAGGCCGTACAACGCATCACATCCACCGTCTCGGCCCTGGTCGATGTTTCATCGGACGCCAACCGGCAAACCATTGAACTCAGTGAGTTATCGGGTAACCTGGATGCCGCCGCCACGGATCTGAACAAAGTCGTCGACAGATTCAACCTGTAACCTCTTGCTGAATAACAATCATCCAATCCGCAAGACAAAAATAAGAGCACATGAGTAAGCGTCTTCGGAATCTGCATTTAACCAATCGCCCTTGTCATGCCGGAACAAGCCAAATAGCAGTGGCATATTCACTTTAATGAACTAATATCTGTTAGCTTTGCAAAAAACTTTTTTATGCAGCAAAGATTGCAGACTGAAAAGCTATTAGAGAGAGAGGAATTCTCATGAAAACACACCCCACGTTTATCCACATGTCCCGCAAGGTAGTATTCATGATCTGCCTGGGCATGGCGGCCACAAGCATACAGGCAGCCGAAGACTACAGCCGCTTTCTGAGGCCTGCCGAAGTCCCCCAACCGGACAACAATCGCATTACCACGGCGCGTGTCGAATTGGGAAAAATGCTCTTCTTCGACCCTCGGCTCTCCGGCTCCAACTGGATCAGTTGCGGCACTTGCCATAACCCCGCCCTCGGCTGGTCCGACGGTCTTCCCACTGCCGTTGGCCATGGAATGGGCGTTTTGGAACGTGCCACACCCACCATTCTCAACACCGCCTATCAACCACTACAGCTCTGGGACGGCCGTGCACGAACCCTGGAACAGCAGGCGCTGGGCCCGATCAAGGCCACCGGTGAAATGAACCAGGATCTGGATGAAGTCATCAAGGAGCTTTCCGCCCTCAAAGGCTATCGCAATGCCTTTGAAGATGCCTACCCGGGCGAGGGCATTACGGAAAAGACCCTCGCCAAGGCCCTGGCAACTTACGAACGCACCATCGTTTCCACAGAAGCACCCTTTGATCGTTGGGTGAAAGGTGAAACTCACGCCATGAGCCAGACGGCTCAAAAGGGCTTTGAGGTATTCCTCGGCAAGGGTCGTTGCGCGCTATGCCATGACGGTTTTAATTTTACCGACAATGGCTTTCACAATCTGGGCCTAAAGGGCGACGAGGATCCAGGGCGTTATGGCATTCGCAAGATCAAGATCCTCAAGGGCGCCTTCAAGACACCCACCCTGCGGGATATCGAGCTTACCGCACCCTATATGCACAATGGCATGTACAAAACACTGGAAGAGGTTATTGAGCACTATGATCGTGGTGGTGATACCAAGGATAACCTCGACCCCAACATGCAACCCCTGCATTTGACGGCCAGCGAAAAGACCAGCCTGGTGGCCTTTCTAAAAGCACTGACGGGTGAACCTACACCGGTCATATTGCCCCGCCTGCCCATTGAATAACTGCGAAATCAAGGAGATAACCATGCATAAACCGTTAACACAAAAACGACTTCACGCGGCCTTCATCATCACCGCCGCACTTGCTGCTGCCACTGCGCAGGCAGCCGAAGTGACCGTTAACCAGCACGATAAAGCCTTCGTCGTCGAAGGCAACAAGGTTGAGACCATTACCATCAATGTCGGCGATACCCTTCGCTTCAAAAATGATGACCCCTTTTTCCACAATATTTTCTCATTGTCAGACCTGAAGACATTTGATCTAGGTTCTTTTCCCAAGGGGAAGTCCAAGACGGTCACCTTTGACAAAGCCGGAATGGCGGAAGTGGAATGCGCCATCCATCCGGAGATGTACATAGAGGTTACGGTGAAATGAAAAGGAAGCTCGCCATGGGCCTCATGGTGACGCTGTGCCTCTTCAGCGTCACCCTGTTGAGTACTGTCTCACAGGCGGATAGCCGCAAAGCGGTCAAAAAAGAACTGTCGAAACCCGTTATCCGCGGCGGCATTGTCTTCAAAAATTACTGCAAGCTATGCCACGGCGAACGGGCTGATGGTATTGCACGGGCGGCGAAACTCTATGGCGTTGCCAACCTAACCATCAAACCTGCGGATAAAGATTACTACTTCAGGATAATTCGCAATGGCGGAATCTCGGTTGGAAAGTCGGAATTCATGCCTCCTTGGGAGGGGGAACTCTCGGAAGAACAGATCAAGGATGTCGTTGCCTATCTGCACATTGC